>NZ_JBFAMR010000034.1:0-91284 GCF_040656595.1 Actinoplanes sp. NPDC049802 | reverse complement strand
CGGAGGGCCGGTGTGCAGGGCGATGTGTGCTCGGAGAACGTGACACCCGTAGTGGGTGTGACGACACCCGTTGCGGGTGTCACGTCTGCGGAACACAGATAGCCGTGATCCGTGTCCCGTCTCCCCGGACGGGATTTCGTTCCTGCGTGCGCTGCCAGCCGGTGAACGTGATGGTGATGGCGTGTGACGGCCGGCCGGTGCCGCACGCTGGAGTCCAGGGGCAGAGTCAGCGGCGATCGCCGAGGAGTCATCGCGGCCGACCGGGTCACATCACCGGTCCTGCCCAGCAACGAGCACACCGTCCACGCAACGCCGTCCACACGCGCAACCACCGCAACGGACCGATCTTCACCGGCCTTGGACCGCCGAGGAGCCATCACGGCCAGCCGGGTCACATCACCGGTCCTGCCCAGCAACGAGCACACCGTCCACGCAACGCCGTCCACACGCGCAACCACCGCAACGGACCGATCTTCACCGGCCTTGGACCGCCGATCGCCGTCGCCGTCGCCGGTCATCGAATCCCTGATCCAGGTCCGGTCTCCGCTACACCGCACCCACGTCGTGAGGCCTGGCAAAGCGGGGCCGGACCGGACATGCCCTGGTAGCGAGCCACTATTGATAAGCCAGCAGGGTCAGGGCTGACCCTGCTGGCTATTTGAGGAAAGCCATCTACCTGTGGAAACGCCACGGCGGACGGGTCTCCACCTCCCTGGAGTCGCCGTCGCAGGCCCTGGAATCCCTGCTCCAGGTCCGATTTCCGCTACCCGACACCCCCGAGGTGGGGCCTAGCGACCAGGGATCGGACCAGATATGCGCCGGTAGAGAAGATTTCTTAAAGAGCCAGCAGGGACAGCCCTGGGAGCCGGCCGAAGACGATCTCTCACCCCGACGGCGCGCTACGGCCGCGACCCGGCAGCCGCGCCGCGAAAAGCCGGACCCAGTGGCCCGTGCGGCGCCAGCCGCCCGGGCCGGATCGTGCGGCGCCAGCCGCCCGATCAGGCTCAGCCCGGCGGGCGCGGCAAAGGCGTGCGTCGGCACCGGGTCGCGGTGCGCTCGGGGGCGGGGTGGTGCGGTTGGGGGCTGTTCAGCTCGTACCGGAGATGGGTTTCAAGCGCACTCGCCTGTTCTGACGCCTCGGGTGCCTGTTCGCCCGGCCTGGGCCACTGAGGCGGCCTCGTCGGCTGTCAGGGCGAAGCCGACGTATTTGTCGTCGGCGGCGGCCGCGAAGATGACGCCGAGGACGTCGCCGTTCGGGGCGATGAGGGGTCCGCCCGAGTTGCCGCTGCGGACCAGCGACTTGATCGTGTAGATCTCCCGGGTCACGTCGCCGGACTCGTAGATGTCGGGGCCGGTGATGCGGCTGACGTCGCGGACACGGGCGGATTGGGCGTTGTACGGCCCGTCCTGGGGGTAGCCGAGCACGATGGCGTTGGCGCCGCTCGCCGCCTCCTTGGAGACGAACGGCATGACCGGCGCCTTGAGCCCGGGCACGTGGAGGACGGCCAGGTCGCGTTTGGGGTCGTAGACGACGACCTTGCCCTCGATCTGGCGGCCACCGCTCTCCACGACCACCTCGCGGGTGCCGGCGACGACGTGCGCGTTCGTCATGACGCGCTCTCTGGCGTAGACGAAGCCGGTGCCCTCGATGCGGCGGGAGCAGCTCGGCGCCGAGCCGAGGATCTTGAGGACGGAGGCCTTGGACTCCTGCACGACCTTGGAGCCGGCCAGCGCCGGGTCGGGTTCGGGGACCTCACGGGCCTGGGTACGGGCGAAGCCGCCGAACACGTCCGGAAAACCGTTGGTGTCGAGGGTGTCGCGGAGCCCGGAGGAGAGCGCCTGCACCTGTTCGGGCATCAGCTCGTTGATGCCGCCGAGGATGGTGCTGCCGCGCACCTCCCGGTTGATCGCCGGGAACGGGGTCGACTGGAACGGCACGGCCACCAGCCAGGCGGCCAGCAGCACGGCGACGATCGAGACGAGCGCGCCGCCGGCGTCGTCGAGGTACTGCATGGGGCGGCTCTGGATGACCTGCCGCAGGTTGGTGCCGAGCCAGCCGGCCAGGGTCTGCCCGAGGACGGCCAGCACCAGGATGACGCCGAGCGCGACGACCAGCCGGACCGTCCCGTTCTCGAACTGGCGGGCGATCAGCGGCCCGAGTTGAAGACCGATCAGGACGCCGCTGAAGAAGCCACCGAGCGACAGCGCGCCGATGGTGAAGCCCTGGCGGTATCCGCTGATCGCGAACAGCACCATGAGCACGATCAGGATGACATCGACCACGGGCACTCACTCAGCGTAGAAGTCAGGGTCCATCTCACGACACCACCTCGTCCGGCGCTCCGCCCCGTGCCGCCGGTACGGGCGCGCTGGCGTCCGGCAGTTCCACGAGACGGCCCGGCTCCCAGGGGATCGCCCAGCCGGCCATCTCCAGCATCGCCGCGATCACCCCCGCCGTGAAACCCCAGACGAGCAGCCCTCGAACCTGGAAGGCGGGTCCGATCCAGCCACTCGGATGACGCACCCGGATACGGTTCGCGGGGTCGGCGAGTTCACTGATCGGCAGCCTGGCGACATGTGCCACCTCGGACGCCTGCAACGGGTGCACCGGATGGGGTTTGCGCCACCAGGCCAGCACGGGGGTGACGACGAAGCCGCTGACCGGGATCCACAGCTCCGGCAGCAGGGCGAGCACCTCGGCGCTGGACGGGTCGAGGCCGACCTCCTCCTGTGCCTCGCGCAGCGCGGTGGCGGGGGCGTGGGCGTCGTCCGGGTCGGTGGCGCCGCCCGGGAAGGCGGGCTGGCCGGCGTGGTTGCGCATGGTCGCGGCCCGTTGCAGGACCAGCAGGTCGGGGTGGCCGTCGTCGTCCTCACCGATGAGCACGAGCACCGCGCTGGCCCGGCCACCGTTTCCGGCCGGCTTCCGCAGGGTGGTGAAGTCTTCGGTACGGCACTCGGCGACCCGGGTCAGGAGTGGCTCGAACCAGCCGGGCAGCCCGTCCGGCCGGCCCAGCACCTCACCGCGGCTCATCGGGTCACCGTAACGCCGGTGTGTTTCTTCATCTGTTCTATCAACTGGTCGACGTCCATGGCGGCGCGGTGCACGTACATCCCCCCGTCGGCATCGATGAAGACGGTGGCGGGCAGGGTCATGAGTCCCAGTTTGTCCAGGAGTGTCTTCTCCGGGTCGTGAAGGGTCGGGAAGCTGACATCGCGGGTGGCGGCGAAGCGGGCGGCGGCGTCCCGGTCGCCGTCGACGTCCACGCCGACGACGGTGAACCGCCCCTGGGCGCGGTCGGCGAGCCCTTGGATGACCGGCAGCTCCTCGCGGCACGGGAGACACCAGGACGCCCACAGGTTGATCACCGCGGGCCCGCGCACGTCACGCAGCCGGACCGGCGCGTCGCCGGTGAAACACGGCAGCGATATGTCGGGGATCTCGGTGGATCCGGCACCTGTGGAGCCGATGGCGTCGCAGACCGCGAACGGGGACGGTATCTCCGGTTCGTCCGGCTCGGCCGCGGTGGCGCAGGCGGACAGCGCCAGGACGGCGGCGATCAGTGGAAGGAGCCGCCTCACGGCTCCTCCGGGGCGAGGACCGCCGCGGCCGGGACCAGGTCGGGGTCGACGCCGGCGGCCGCCGCCAGGTCCCGCGCCCGTGGGCCTTTGAGCAGCTTGGCCGCGGGTGCAGCCTCGGTCGGGCCGGTGCCGTAGGACGGGCACATCGCCGCCAGGGTGCAGGCGCCGCAAGCCGGTGTCCGCGCATGGCACACCCGCCGCCCGTGGAAGATCACCCGGTGCGACAGCATCGTCCAGTCGCGTTTCTCGATCAGACCGGCGACCAGGGACTCGATCTTCACCTCGTCCTGCTCGTCGACCCAGCCGAACCGGTTGGTGAGCCGCCGGAAGTGGGTGTCGACGGTGATGCCCGGGACGTCGAACGCGTTGCCCAGGATCACGTTGGCGGTCTTGCGGCCGATGCCGGGAAGTTTCACCAGCTGGTCCAGCTTGCCGGGGATCTGGCCGTCATGGTGCTCCAGCAGCGCCTGCCCGAGCCGGATCAGCGAGTTGGTCTTCGCCCGGAAGAAGCCGGTGGGCCGCAGCAGCGTCTCCATCTCGTCCCGGTCGGCGGCCGCGTAGTCGGCTGCCGACCGATACCGGCGGAACAGCTCCGGAGTGACCTGGTTGACCCGCACGTCGGTGGTCTGCGCGGACAGGATGGTGGCGACGGCCAGTTCGAGCGGGTTGGTGAAATCCAGCTCGCAGTGCGCGTCGGGATGGGTGTCGGCGAGGACCCGCGCCATCTTCCGCGCCCGGCGTTTACGGCCGAGTGGTGTCTCCCCCGCGAAGCGCGATAGCACGGCTGTCGCTGCGCGGGGTCGGGTCACCGGTAAAGAGTACGTCGGTCATGCCGGTGGCTTGATGGTCCCGTCCTCGGCCAGGACGGCGGCGTTGTCGCCGAAGTCGGCCTCGGACAGCTCGGCCACCATCTTGCGGCTGCGGTCGTCGCCCTTGTTGCGCGACGGCACACCGGCGTCGTTGAGGTAGGTGGAGACGAACTTGCCGCCCGCGTACGCCCCGTCCTTGGTGAGCGAGACGTGCAGCACGCCGGAGTACTTGAGGATGCCGTCGCGGGACAGGGTGCGCCCGCCGCCGGCGAAGTTGCCCAGGCTGTACGCGATGAGCTTGCCCTTGTAGAACTCCATGCCGCGCAGCACGTGCGGCCCGTGCCCGACGACCAGGTCGGCCCCGGCGTCGATCACCGTGCGGCTGAACTTGACCGGGTTGCCGCGGTTCTCGCCGAAGTAGATCTCGTTGCCCGGTTTCACGTGCGCCTTGTCGGAGCCCTCGGCGCCCATGTGCACCTGCACCACGACCAGATCGGCCTGCGACTCGGCCTCGGCGACGACGTCGCGGGCGGCGGCCAGGTCGTTCACGTTGTTGGCCCCCGCGTACGGCGAGAAGCCCACCACCGCGACCTTGATCCCCTTGACCGTGACGACGGTGATCTGGTCCTCGGCCCCGGTGTGCTCGAGCCCGGCGCCCTCGAGCGCCTCCACGGTGTTGCGGTAGCCCTGGACGCCGTAGTCCTTGGAGTGGTTGTTGGCCGTGTTGAGCAGCTGGAACCCGGCCTCCTTCAGGTGCTCGGCGTAGGCCGGCGGGGACCGGAAGGCGAAGCAGTTGGGCCGTTTCGGGGTGCCGCACTTGGAGGTGCCGGTGTCGCCGGTGAGCGGCTGCTCCAGGTTGCCCATCACGAAGTCGGACTTGAGCGCGGTGGTGACCGCGTCGAAGAAGCCCTCGCCGTCGTTGGCCGGCAGCTTGTTCGGAGCGTCACCCATGATGATGTCGCCGGTGGCCGAGAGGGAGATCGATTCGACCTCGGCCGACTCCTCGACCGGCGGTTTGGCCGAGGCGGCGGAGCCGGAGTTCGGCGCGGTCCAGACCGGAGACTCATCACCATCCTGGCCACAACCACCCAAAGCGCCACCGATCAGGGCAGCCAGGGCAATCGTCGCAAGTCGGGCGCGGCGCTTGTCACGGGGGGACCAGGGGTGCAGATTCATCGACGCGCACGATACCGTCAACCGGCAAGCGGGATCGACCGACGAATGGCCTGTCCTGATATGCCTGGACCGCCGAATTGTCATGAGCCGTCCTGGCATTTCTGGTTACCGTCCAGTATTTGGATCAAGGGGTGGCCGCCCGTTTCCCGCCCGCGTGCGCCTAGACTGATCGAGCGCAGACGTTGCGCGTTTTCGAAAGGTGCGGCGATGGATGAGGTACTGGCCCGGAGCGGAATCTTTCAGGGTGTAGACCCGGAAGCCGCTGACGCGCTCGCCAAGGAGATGGACACGATCGAAGTCCGCAAGGGCGACGTGGTCTTCAACGAGGGCGAAGCCGGCGACAGCCTGTATATCGTTCTGTCCGGAAAGATCAAGCTCGGTCGCCGGGCGGCGGACGGACGGCAGAATCTCGTCTCCATCATGGGCCCGTCCGACATGCTCGGTGAGCTGTCGCTCTTCGACCCCGGTCCGCGGACGGCGACGGCGACCGCGGTCACCGACAGCCGCCTGGCGCGGCTGAAGAAGTCGTCGCTGCGCCCGTGGCTCAACAACCGGCCGGAGATCGCCGAGCAGCTCCTTCGCGTGCTGGCCCGGCGGCTGCGGCGCACCAACGACGCGCTCGCCGACCTGATCTTCACCGACGTGCCCGGCCGGGTGGCGAAGAACCTGCTCCAGATGGCCGGCCGCTTCGGCACCCGGGACGGCGGCGTCCTGCGGGTGACCCACGACCTCACCCAGGAGGAGCTGGCCCAGCTGGTCGGCGCCTCCCGTGAGACGGTCAACAAGGCGCTCGCCGACTTCGCCTCGCGTGCCTGGCTCCGGCTGGACGGCAAGTCCGTGATCATCCTGGACCCGGAGCGCCTGGCCCGCCGCGCCCGCGTCTGACGCCATTGTTCGTCGAGGGGCTGTCCCGCCGGACAGCCCCTCGACCGTGCCCGCCGCACCTCTCCGTGTCGCATCCGCACGGCCACTCGTTACGGAGGTGGCCGAGAGGGCAACGGCGGAGACACGGAAGGGCGCGGCTTTGAGGGCAGGCAGGGGCGTGGCGGCATGACCGTGCTCGACACCACGCTGGATCCGCGTGATCCCGCCTACCTGCAGGGGCGCGGCACCACCCTGGAACGCCTGGCCGAGCTGGAGAAGGCGCTCGACGAGGCCCGTGCCGGCGGCGGCGAGAAGAACGTCACCCGGCACCACGCCCGCGGGAAACTGCTGCCCCGCGAGCGCATCGAGATGCTGCTCGACCAGGACAGCCCGTTCCTCGAACTGTGCCCGGTCGCGGCCTGGGGCTCCGAATACCCGGTCGGCGGCAGCGTGGTCACCGGGATCGGCGTCGTCGAGGGCGTCGAGTGTGCTGTGGTGGCGAACGATCCGACGGTGGCCGAGGGTGCGGTCAACCCGTACACCGCCGACAAGATCCGCCGGGCCACCACGATCGCCACGGCCAACCGCCTCCCGCTGATCAACCTGGTCGAGTCGACCGGCGGGACCGGCGCCGGCGGCGGGCTGTTCCCACCGGAACGGGTGCCGTCGATCTGCGTGGTCTTCGGGACCACCACCGGGGACGCCGCCTACCTGCCGGCCCTCTCCGACTACACGATCACGGTCCGCGGTCCGGTCAACGGCGGCGCCAACGGGCACACCCCGGTGATTCCCGCCGACCCCGCCGACCAGACCGCCGTCGACGAACGGGACGGGCTGCGGCTGGCCCGCCAGTGCGTACGGCGGCTCAACTGGCGCAAGCAGGGGCCGGCGCCGCGTACCCGCCGACCGGCCCCGCCCCGGCACCGCGACGAGGACCTGCTCACCCTGGCCGCCGTCGAACCGGCCGGGTTCGAGCCGCGCGAGGTGTTCGCGCGGATCCTCGACGACAGCGACTTCGACGAGTTCAAACCCGGACACGGCGCCGCGATCGTGGCCGGCTGGGGCGAACTGCACGGCTACCCGCTCGGAATGCTCGCCACCCCGAACCGGTCCTGCTCGGCCACCGAGGCGCAGAAGGCGGTGCACTTCCTGCACCTGGCGAACGCCACCGCCACCCCGATGCTGTTCCTGGGCCATCCCGGGACACCGGCCGGCGACCAGGAGAGCCGGCACGACGCCCCGCTGGCACACGCCATCGCCAGGTCCACAGTGCCGCATCTGGTCCTCACCGTCGGCGGGATCGGCCCCGAGCGCACCGACGAACCCCGCTTCCGATTCAGCTGGCCCACGGCCGGCACCACCCCTATCGACGACGGCGTCATCGATCCGCGCGACACCCGTACGGTCCTCGGGCTCTGCCTCTCCGTGGTGCACAGCGCGGCCGTCGAGGGCGCCGGACACGTCGGCGTATTCCGATCTTGAAAGGTAGACCAGTGATCCGACGACTTCTGGTGGCCGACCGCGGTGAGGTCGCCCGCCGGGTGTTCGCCACCTGCCGGCTGGTCGGCATCGAGACGGTCGCCGTCTACTCCGACGCGGACGCCGACGCGCCGCACGTCACCGAGGCCGACTACGCGGTCCATCTGCCGGGCAGCACGCCGTCCACGACGTACCTGGAGACCCGCGCCCTGCTCGCGGCTGCTCAGCGGGCCGGGGCCAACGCCGTGCACCCCGGCATCGGGATACTGGCCGAGGATCCGGAGTTCGCCCAGGCCGTCGTGGACGCCGGGATGATCTGGGTGGGACCGCCACCGGCCACACTCCGCACCCTGGCCGCCAAGATCGAGACGAAGAACCTGGTCGCCGAGGCGCAGGTGCCGGTTCTGCCGACCTACACCGACCCGGAGACCGTGCCCGGCTTTCCCGTGCTGATCAAACCGGCCACCGGCACCGGCGGCCACGGCATGCGGGTGGTCCGGGACGCCACTGCCCTCGCCGAGGCGGTCGCCTCCACCCGGCGCGAGGTCGGCGGGGACGTGTTCTGCGAGCCGTACGTCAGCAACGTCCGCCACATCGAGGTTCCCATCCTGGCCGACGCCCAGGGCGCCGTGGTCCCGTTCGGGGAACGCGAATGCTCGGTGCAGCGCCGCTATCAGAAGATCGTCGAGGAGACCCCGTCCCCGGCCGTCGACGTCGGGCTGCGCGAGGACCTGTGCCGGGCCGCGATCGTCGCGGTCCGCGCGCTCGGCTTCGTGGGCGCCGGGGCGGTCGAGTTCCTGCTCGACTCCGAAGGGGACTTCTGGTTCCTGGAGCTGACCCCCACGCTCCAGGCCGACCACGCGGTCACCGAATGCGTCTCCGGCTACGACCTGGTCCGCCTCCAGCTGCTGGTGGCGGAGGGCGGCAACGTGCCGATGCCCGGGCCGCCGGCGATCCGCGGTCACGCCATCGAGGTGCGGATCTGCGCCGAGGATCCGGCGTACGCCTGGCTGCCCGCCTCCGGCACCCTGCACCGGTTCGCCGTACCCGACGTGGCCGGCCAGTTCCGGCCGCTGCCGCAACCCGGCCTGCGGCTCGACGCCGGAGTCACCGACGGCTCGGTGATCGGCATGCATCACGACCCGATGCTGGCCAAACTCATCGCCTGGGCGCCCAGCCGTCAGGAGGCCGCCCGGATGCTCGCCTCCGCCCTGGCCCGGGCCCACCTGCACGGCGTCGTCTCCAATCGGGACCTGCTGGTCCGGGTGCTGCGGCACCACGCCTTCCGTGCCGGCGAGGTGGACACCGGCTTCCTGGACCGGCACCCCGAGGTGTTCGCCCCGCTGCTCTCCTCGGTCGACGCGGTCCGGCTCTCCTGCCTGGCCGCCGCACTGGCCGGCGCCGCCGCCCGGCGCGCCGCGGCCCCCGTCCTCGGCTCCCTGCCGTCCGGCTGGCGCAACGTCCCCTCCGGCTCACAGACCGCCGTCTACGACGGTCCCACCGGCCCCGTCGAGGTCGGCTACCGGATGGACCGCAAAGGCGGCCTGGCCGGCTGGTGGGTCCGCGCCGTCGACCCCGAGGAACTCGACCTCGCGGGTCTGGGTCAGGCCCCCGTCGCCGCCGAACACCCGGCCATCGTGGTCGTCCAGGCCGGCAGCGACCGCGTCGTCCTCAACGTGCAGGGCATCCGGTTCGCGGTCCACGTACACCGGGTCGGTGACATCTCCTACGTCGACAGCCCCGAAGGCTCGGTCGCCCTTCGCGAGATCTCCCGCTTCCCGCTGCCCACCACGGAAGCCGCCGAGAGTTCGCTGATCGCCCCGCTCCCCGGCGCCGTCCGCCGCGTCCTGGTGGTCCCCGGCCAGCGCGTCCGCGCCGGGGAGCTCCTGCTCACCCTGGAGGCGATGAAACTCGAACACCCGGTCCACGCCCCGGCCGCCGGCGTGGTCGCCTCCCTCCCCGTCCAGCCCGGGGCCGAAGTGGACACCGGCGAGCTCCTGGCGGTCCTGGACCCCGAATAACCCCATTTCCGGTACGCGGTGGGCCGTCCTATCGAATCCGGGCCGTTCCGCCGAGCCACGCGATCTCGCTGCCGGGTCGAGGCCGCAGCCTGATCGGGCGGCTGGCGCCGCACGATCCGACCCGGGCGGCTGGCGCCGCACGGGTCACCGGGTCCGGCTTCTCGCGACGCGGCTGCCGGGTTGCGGCCGTTGCGCGCCGTCGGGTGAGAGATCGTCTTCGGCTGATTGTCGAGGCTGACCCTGACGCCGATCGTTCTCCGCGCCGTCCCGCGGCTGGTCGGTGCCGGCCGGCGCGCATGTTGGGCTCGTGACGGCCACGAAGCCGGTCCCCGATCGGTGAGTTCGTCGGCCGAGTCGTATGCGCCTGGGAAACCCGACACCCGCACCGGGTGTCGCATTCTCACCGCACACGTGGCTGCGGACGCCGGCCCCGGGACCTCCGGGCGACACCGCATCAACCGACGTCCACGACAACCGACCCGCCTCCCCCGAGCCCGACCGGCCCGGTCCGCGCAACGCCCGCGGGTTCGGCGGGCACGTCATCCGCGGCGGCACCGGACCGGCTGACCCACGAATAGGCCAGCCGGGTCAGGGCTGTCTCAACTGCGCTGAGACAGCCCTGACGACCAGCTGAACACGATCGGCCGATGTCCGGACAGTCGCGGTGCCTGGCAGGCGAACACGCCGGGAGGGTGAGTGGGCAGCTCGGCCCGGCGGGCGCGGCACAGGCGCGACCACGCGGACGGCCGCGCTGTCGACCAGGGTTCGGTCCTGTATGCCGGGACGGGGAACCCCGTACCGAAGATCGGGTTTCAGTTGCCGAGGAACCACTTGCTGAAGAATCCCTTGCGGCCTGGATTGTTATGGACCGTGGGGGTTTCGTCGAGTGTGGGGGTGCTCGGCGGGATGGGGCGCGGGCGCGGCGGCGGCACGTGGTTGGTCGAGGCCGAGCGGTAGACGGCCGGTGGCGGCTGCGGGACGCTCGGGTCGAGGTGCAGGTTGTTGAGGAGGTCGCGGAGCTGTTCGGCGGTGGGGCGGGCGGACGGGTCGTTGTCCATGCCGAAGCGGAGCACGTTGGTGAGGGCCGTCGGAACGCCGGGCAGTTCGGGGATGGGCTGGTGGAACAGGTCCATCAGGGTGAGGATGCTGGGGCTGCGGTTGGAGTCCCAGCGGGGTGGCCGGCCGCTCATCACCGCGTAGAGGGTGGCGCAGAGGGCGTAGACGTCGGCGGCCCCGGACGGACTGTCGTGGCGGAACATCTCCGGCGGCGCGTAGGCGGGGGTGAGGACCTCGAGGGTGACCGAGGAGTCGCGCATCTCACCGAGGACGGCCAGGCCGAAGTCGGCGAGGACGGCCGCGTTGAACTCGGAGTAGAGGATGTTGGCCGGTTTGACGTCGCGGTGCAGGACGCCGTTGGCGTGTGAGTGCACCAGCGCGTCCGCGATCTTGATGCCGACGTCGCGGGCCTCGGCGGCGTTGAGCGGGGAGACGCGCATGCGGTCGAGGTAGGAGCCGTCGCAAAGCTCCATGATCAGGTACGGGTGCTGGTCGACCGTGACTCCGACGTCGAAGAGGTCGACGACGTGCGGGTGGGACGACATGCGGCCGGCAGCGCGCGCTTCGCGCAGGAATCGGGCCTGGTCACGGGCACTGTCGAGGGTTCGGTTCTCCACCTTGATGGCGACTTCACGCCCGACGGAGTCCTGAGTGGCCCGGTACACGGTGGCATAACCCCCGCGAGCCATGACCGACAAACCGGACATGCCAGGCACGTACGGCACGGGTAGGGCGCCAGGCGGAGTCTCCGTCACGGAATAGAAAATACGCCAGCCGCCACGGAGATCATCCGGGCACGTCAGACGCGTAGGCGACAGTTTCCTCGACGACGGTCGAAGCGAGTGTTTCGCGTAGTTCCTCCGCGGCTGCCCGCTCGCTCGTCTGCTCGGTCGAGTAGGCCAGCCGGACCGCCTCGTCCGCGGCCGCCCGCGCCTCCTCACAGCGGTCCGCGGCGGCCAGCACCCGGGCCCGGACCATCGACGCGACCACGCCACTGCGGACGTCCTCGGCCGGTGCGACGGCGGCCCGCTCGACCCAGGTCAGCGCGGCGTCGACCCGGCCGTCGGCGAGAAGCGCGGAAGCGTACGACGCCAGCGCCTGCCGCCGCGAGAAGAGCAACGACGGCGTGGAGGTGTCACTGGCGATCGGCGCGAGCAGCCCGATCGCGGTCGCCGCGTCCCCGGCCCGGAGCCGCGCCTCGGCCAGCAGCACCCGCGGCCCGACCTGCGACGGAGCGAGCGGGTTGTGCGGCTCGACGGAGGTCATCACCCGGCGCGCGTCGGCCTCGGCGGTCGCCAGGTCGCCGCGTTGCAGGGCGACGAACCCGCGCAGCGTCCCGGCCATGCCGAGCAGCAGCGGATGCCCCGTCCGGTCGGCGTAGCCGAGGGCGTCGGTGAGCAGGTCGCCGGCGTGCTCCGGCTCGTTCAGCCCGCGGGCGACGGCGCCCCGCACCACGAGAGCCAGCCCGCAGCCCCAGTCGTCGGAGACCTCCAGGAACTCCCGGTACGCCCGGCGGGCCTGCCCGTCGGCGGCTCCGAGATCGCCGAGTTCCGCCGCGGCGAACGCCTCGACGACCCGCAGCGTGCCGACCGCCCAGCCCTCGCCGACGCGGTCGCCGAACGGCAGGAACAGCCGGGCCAGCCGCCGTGCCTCCTGCAAACGGCCGGCCAGCAGCCGGGCGAACGCCGTGGTGCCGCGCAGCCAGGCCCGCCCGACCGGGTCGCCGAGCTCGGCGAACAGCCGCGCGGCCCGGCCCAGCACCGCGTCGGTGCCGGCGAAGTCGCCGCGGGTGGTGGTCACCCAGGCCAGGCTCTGCAACGCCCACGCCTGGCCGTGCCGGTCCCCGGCCGCGAGCGTCACCTGGTACGCCGCCGCGAACCGGCTGCTCGCCTGACTGAGCCGGCCGTTCAGGAAGTCGGCCATGCCGAGCCGGCGCATCGCGTTGGCCCGCTCCGGCAGCAGCTGCGCCTCGGTGGCCACGTCGAGGGCCTCCTGCCAGGCGGCGACGGCCCGGCCGGTGTCGCCGAGAGCCTCGTACGCCCGGCCGACCACGATCATCGCCTCGGCCCGGCAGACCGGCTCGTCGGCGGCGCTCACCGCGATCTTCTCGCCGTGCGCGAGCGCCTCCTCGGGCCGGTTGAGTCGCAGCAGCGCCCGTGCCTGCACCAGCTGGTCGGGCAGCGGCAGGTCACCGTCGGCCAGGGCGGCGGCACGTTCGCCG
Source organism: Actinoplanes sp. NPDC049802 (assembly GCF_040656595.1). Taxonomy (NCBI): domain Bacteria; kingdom Bacillati; phylum Actinomycetota; class Actinomycetes; order Micromonosporales; family Micromonosporaceae; genus Actinoplanes; species Actinoplanes sp. NPDC049802. Next base: position 78,079 of record NZ_JBFAMR010000034.1, on the reverse strand, counting down.
TACTCCAGGGCGGCGGCCGGCTCGATGTCGGCCAGCGCCCGCCGGGCCATCCGGCCGAGCGCCGCGACGCCGAGCGGGGCCACCGCGCGGGCCGCCGCGTCGGGGCGCAGCCGGACCGCGTCGGCCAGCTCGACCGCGTGCTCGACGTGGAGGGCGATGAAGGCGTCGCGTTCGCCGTCGGTCAGGTTGAGCCGGACGGCGCCGTCGTGGCCGGGCCGGTCCACATCCTCCGGGGCCGCCCAGGCCGCCAGGTACGCGTGCCGCTCAGCCAGGTCCGCCTTGCCGATCCCGGCGTAGGCGGCCTCCCGCATGAGCGGGGTGGTGAACTGGTAGCCGCCCCGCGACCGGTGCAGCATGCGGCGTTGCAGCAGCTCGTCGACGGCCCGCTCGAGTTCGGCGACGGCCACCGGGCCGGGCGGCCGGTCACCGGTGATGGCCCGCCGCTCCTGGAGCGCCTCCAGGACCCCGCTCGGCACGGTCGTCCCGGCGACCGAGGCGTCCCGCAGCACCAGCCGCGGTTCGGCGGCGAGCGCGTCGATGCGAGCGGCCAGGACGGCGGCCAGGTCGCGGGAGAGCAGCCGGCTGCCGAGCGAGCCGGCGGCGAGCTCCCACCGGCCGGCCGCGTTGGCGCCGACCGCCGGGGTGAGCGAACCCCGCTCCATCAGCAGGGTGACCATCTCGGCCAGGTAGAACGGGTTGCCCTGGGCGGTGGCGAGCAGCCGGTCGGTGTCCGCCGGGGACAGCTTGCCGCCACCGAGGTAGGAGGTGAGCAGCCGGGACGCGTCCGCGCCGCGCAGCGGGGGCAGGGCGTGCACCTCGGCGTCGGCGAGGCGGGTCATCGCGCCGGCGGTGCGGACCAGCTCGGGGCGGCCGAGCAGCAGCGCCACCACCGGGCCCTCCAGCCGGTTCAGCGTGAGGCCGATCGCGTCGAGCGTGGTGGCGGTGGCGTCGTGCAGGTCGTCGACGATCAGCACCAGCGGCTCCTCGGCGGCGAGCGCGTTGAGCAGGTCGGCGACCGCCGCCGAGACGGCCTCGGCGTCGATCCGCCGGGTGGACGGCCGGTCGGCGGGCGCGGTCGGCCCGACCGGGCGGTCCGGGACCTCGCCGTAGCCGAGCAGCACCAGCAGCCGGTCCGAGTCGAGGGTGACGTTGAGCCGGCCGGCGAGTTTGCGGAGGCGTTCCTCCACGACCGTGCGGGCGACCGTGGTGGCCACGTCCTTGGGCAGGCCGGCCGCCTTGCGCACCAGGTCGGCGAGCGGGGCGTACCGGCGGCGCTCACCGAACGCCCGGCAGCGGACCCGCAGCACCCGGGCGGCGTGCCCCGGGTATCCGGAGGCCAGCCGCTTGACCTCGCCGGCGAAACGGGACTTGCCGATGCCCGCTTCGGCGGTCATCACCAGGATCCGGGGGGTGCTGGTGTCGATGGCCTCGCCCAGCCGCCCGGAGACCCGGCCCAGCTCGGCTTCCCGGCCCACGAACGGCGCCTCGTCACCCAGGCCGGAGCGGGTGCCGGGGGCGTCGTGCAGTCCGAGCAGCTCGTACGTCGGGACCGGCTCCCGTTTGCCCTTGAGCTTGAGGGGCCGCAACTGCCGCCAGGAGGCGACATGCCGGGTGCCGCCGCTGGTCCGCTCCCCGGCGTAGACCCCGCCGATGGTCGCGGCGTCGGCGAGCCGGGCCGCGGTGTTCACCGTGTCGCCGATGACGGTGTACTCGATGCCGGCCTGCATGCCGGCGACCACCTCACCGGTGTTGAGCCCGACCCGCAGGCCCAGCGGGGCGCCGCCGCCGCGCTCGTCGTCGAGCACCCGGCGGACCGCCCGCTGCATGCTGAGCGCCGCCCGGACGGCCCGCTCGGCGTCGTCCTCATGGGCCACCGGGGCGCCGAAGACCGCCATGATCCCGTCGCCGGTGAGTTTGTCGACGTGGCCGCCGAAGGTCTTCACGGCGCCGGCCAGCGCGGCCAGCACCCGGTCGGTGACCGCGCCGACCCGTTCCGGGTCGAGGTCCTCGGAGAACGACGTGAAGTCGGAGAGGTCACCGAAGAGCACGGTGACGATGCGCCGCTCGGCCGCCGGAGGCTGCGCGGCGACCGGGAGCGCGGCGCCGCAGTGGTGGCAGAAACGGGCGCCGGGGACGGGGACGGTCCCGCACACCGGGCACGTCACGGCGTCACCCGTTTCCGGCGCAGATAGTCGATCTGCGCGGCCGCCGACCACTCGGCCGCGAACCGGACGGCCGGATCGATGTGCGGGTAGACCATGTCGACCACGGCGGCGGGTGTCTCGGCGCCGGCGGCCAGGGCGGCCGTCACCTGCGCCAGCCGCTCTCTGCGATGGTCCAGATAGAAACGGGCGCACTCGGCCGTGTCGGCCCGGGCCGGGCCGTGGCCGGGCAACATCAAGACCTCGGGGTACGCGCTGAGCAGCTCCAGACTGTCCAGGTACTCCCCCAGGTCACCGTCGGGGTGGGCCACCACGGTGGTGCCCCGCCCGAGAATGGTGTCGCCGGTGAACATCGCGCGATCGCCCTCGCACTCGATGAGAAAGGACACCGAATCGCTCGTGTGCCCTGGAGTGTCGACGACGCGTATTTCCAGTCCGTTCCCGCCGAGGGACTCGCTCGGGTCCAACGGCTCACCGTTGTGGCAGTGCGCCGGGTCGACGGCCAGGATCGCGGTGCCGCCGAGCATCCCGGACAACCGGTCGGCACCCTCGACATGGTCGCGATGACCGTGCGTGATCAGAACGAACTGGAACGGCCCGTGGTCGGCGATCCGCCGCAGATGGCCGTCGTCGAGCGGACCGGGGTCGATCACGGTCGCGAACTCGGCGCCGGGCGCACGCAATATCCACGTGTTGGTGCCGTCCAGCGTCATCGGCCCCGGGTTGGGCGCCCGCAGCAACGTCACCCAACCCGGTAGCCGGTCGACCTCGGCCGACTCGGGCGCAGCACCCCCCATGACCCGAATCGTACGTCGGACCCCGGGCGATGACCGAGACACGATGTCCGATCCGGTCACGATCGGTGAGCAAATCTGGCCGAATCACCGCAAGATCAGGCCACTTCGGCGATGACCTCGACCTCGACAGGCGCACCCAGCGGCAGCTCGGCCACCCCGACGGCGGCGCGGGCGTGCCGGCCCTGCTCGCCGAGAACCGCGGCGAAGAGGTCGGACGCACCGTTGACGACGGCGGGCTGGGCGGTGAACCCGGGCGCCGAGGCGACGAACCCGCCCACCTTGACGATCTTGACGATCCGGCCGAGGCCGACCAGCGCGTCGATGGCGGCGAGGGCGTTGAGGGCACACAGCCGGGCCAGCGCGGTGGCCTCCTCGACGGTGACCTCGGCGCCGACCTTGCCGACCTGGGGCAGCTCGCCGTTCACGAACGGCAGCTGACCGGAGACGTAGACGTGGATGCCGGACTGCACGGCCGGCACGTACGACGCCACCGGCGCGGCCACCGACGGCAGGGTCAGACCGAGTTCGGCGAGCCGGGCGTACGCGTCGACCGCGCCCTCGCCCGCCACCGGCGCCGGGGACGTCACTTGGGCCGCTTCAGGTAGGCGACCAGCTGCTCCGGGTTGGGCCCCGGGACGACCTGGACGAGCTCCCAGCCGTCCTCGCCCCAGTTGTCGAGGATCTGCTTGGTCGCGTGGACCAGCAGGGGCACGGTCACGTACTCCCACTTCTGCATGGCTTTCGCTCTCCCTTACGTCGGATACGCGCACAGCTTAGGACGCGGGGGACCAGCCGGTTGGCTAGGCTGAGCGGGATCGTGTCACAGATAGAACACACGCCATCACGGAGTGCGATGAGCGGAGGATGACATGGCGTACGACCCCCGGCACCGGCCGGACGGGCACCCGGAGCCGCCGCCGACACCCGAGCCGGAACCACCGATGCCGATCCCGCCGGAGGACCCGATCCCGGCGCCGGAGCCACCGCACACGGCCGGTCACGACACCGCCGAGCATCCGGCAGTGCCGGTGTGGCATCAGCCGCCGCCGGCCGGGCCGTGGCACGCCCGGCACGAGAAGCCCGGCGAGTGGCGGTACTCTCCGCCGGCGCATCTGGCGTACGAGCACTCGCCCCCCGCCGAGATCCAGCCCCAGCCCGAGCCGATCTGGATGGGCGCGGCGACCGGCTTTCCGGCGCCGGGGGCCGACCCGCGGCGGCGTGCGACGGTCTTCCTCTCGATGGCGTTCGTGGCCACCCTGGCGCTCTGCGGCGGCGGCGCCGTCTCGGCGTACTACCTGCTCCGGGACGCCGACAACCCCGGCTCGCCGGATCCCACCACCGCGGTCAACCGGTTCCTGACCGCGGTCTACACCCAGCAGGACGCGACCGCCGCGCGGGACCTGGTCTGCCGCAAGTCGCGGGACGAGGCGAAGCTCACCACCCGGGTGGAGCAGATCAGCTCGTACGCGGACGGCTACCCGGGCCCGGTGTTCCGCTGGGACGAGCCGGCCGTGTCGGACCGGGACGACGAGCGGGCACGGGTGGACGTGCAGGTCGTGATGTCGACCGAGGACGAGAGGACCGCCGCCCAGGATCTGCGGTTCACGGTGATCCGCAAGACCGGCTGGCTGGTGTGCGAGGTGTCCGGCTGACAGGTGGCCGTACCGTTGGGTGCATGGGTGAACACCGCAACTGGCCGGAGCGGCTGCACGTGGTGACCGGCAAGGGCGGCACCGGCAAGACCACGGTGGCCGCCGCGCTGGCGCTGGGTCTTGCGGCGGGCGGCCGGCGCACTCTGCTGGTCGAGGTGGAGGGCCGGCAGGGCATCGCCCAGCTGTTCGGGCTGGATCCGCTGCCGTATTCGGAGCGCCGCGTCGCGACCACCTCCGGCGGCGGCGAGGTCCGCGCGCTCGCGGTGGACGCCGAAGAGGCCCTCCTCGAATACCTGGACATGTTCTACAAGCTCGGCGCGGCCGGGCGGGCGCTGCGCAAGGTCGGCGCCATCGACTTCGCCACCACCATCGCTCCCGGACTGCGTGACGTCCTGCTCACCGGCAAGGTGAAGGAGGCCACCACCCGGGCGCACGACGGCCGCCGGTTCTACGACGCGGTGGTTCTGGACGCGCCGCCCACCGGACGGGTGGGCCGGTTCCTGAACGTGACGGAGGAGACCGCCCGGCTGGTCAAGGTGGGTCCGATCAAGACCCAGAGCGAGGGCGTGGCGTCGCTGCTGCGCTCGCCGATGACCGCGGTGCACGTGGTCACGCTCCTCGAGGAGATGCCGGTCCAGGAGACGCTGGACTCGATCGCCGAGCTGTCCGCGCTGCACATCCCGGTCGGCCGGGTGGTGATCAACGGGGCCCGGCCGCCGCTGCTGACCGGCGGCAGGGTCACCAAGGCGGAGATCAAGCGAGGACTGGCCGCGGCCGGGCTGCCGGCCACCGCGGCGACGGTGAATCAGCTCACCGCCGAGGCGCAGGCGCACCTGACCCGCCGGGAGCTGGAGGAGTCGCTGCGGATGGAGCTGGCCGAGCTGAACCGGCCGGTCGTCGAACTGCCGCTGCTGCCGGACGGGGTGGACCGCCCGGCTCTGGACGAGCTCGCCGCACTCCTCATGCGAGCTTGATCGAGGCGACGTCCGATCAAGACGAACTACCCTGAAATGGTGGCTGATGTGACCGCTCCACGGCTCGATGTCGACGGCCTCCTGGCCGACCCGGCCATCCGCATCGTGGTCTGCTGCGGAGCCGGCGGTGTGGGGAAGACCACGACGGCCGCCGCCCTGGGACTGCGTGCGGCCGAGGTGCACGGGCGCCGCACGGTGGTGCTCACCATCGACCCGGCCCGCCGGCTCGCCCAGTCGATGGGCCTGACCGAGCTGGACAACACGCCCCGCCAGGTCAAGGGCATCGCGGAGGGCGGCGGCGGTGAGCTGCACGCCATGATGCTGGACATGAAGCGCACGTTCGACGAGGTGGTCGAGCAGCACACCACGCCGAAACGCGCCGCCGAGATCTTCGCGAACCCGTTCTACCAGGCCATGAGCTCCACCTTCGCCGGCACGCAGGAGTACATGGCGATGGAGAAGCTGGGCCAGCTGCGGGCCGGCGACCAGTGGGACCTGATCGTGGTGGACACGCCGCCGTCGCGGTCCGCGCTGGACTTCCTGGACGCGCCGGCCCGGCTGTCCCGCTTCCTCGACGGCCGGATGCTGCGTCTCCTGCTGGCCCCGGCCCGGTCCGGCGGCCGCAGCATGTTCAGCCTGGTCACCGCCTCGTTCGGGCTGTTCTCCCGGGCGGTCCAGAAGATTCTCGGCGCTCAGCTGCTCACCGACCTGTCCGGCTTCGTGGCGGCACTGGACTCGATGTTCGGCGGGTTCCGGCAGCGGGCCGACCAGACGTACCGGATCCTGCAGGACCCGCAGACCGCGTTCCTGCTGGTCGCGGCCCCGGAGCGGGACGCGATCCGGGAGGCCGCCTACTTCGCGGAACGACTGGTGGCCGAGCGGATGCCGCTGGGCGGCCTGGTGCTCAACCGGATGCACACGGCGGAGCCGACCGCGCTGACCGCGGAGGACAGCGAGGCCGCCGCGGAGCGACTGGACGAGGCCGGCGACAACCAGGTCGCCGCGGACGTGCTGCGGATCCACGCCCGGCTGCTGCGGCAGGCCGAACGGGAGGCGGCGGTCGCGGCCGGCTTCACCGAGGCGTTCCCGGCGGTGCCGACGACCTCGGTCGCGGCACAGCCCGCCGACGTCCACGACGTCGACGGGCTGCGCACGATCGGAGCGCTTCTCACACTCTCCTGATCAGCGGGTGGAGACGAGCACCTTGTCGGCGCCCTTCTCCCGCAGTGCGGCCTCGAACATCTTCCGCCAGCTCGCCACATGCGGGTGCCTGCGGAGAAGAGCCCGCCGCTCCCGTTCCGTCATGCCTCCCCAGACGCCGAACTCGATGCGGTTGTCCAGGGCGTCTGCGAGGCACTCGTAGCGGACCGGGCAGCTGCGGCAGATCCTCTTCGCCACGTTCTGCTCGGCGCCCTGCACGAACAACGCGTCAGGGTCGCCACTCTGACACGCCGCCATGCTGGGCCAGTCGCTGATCATCCCCACGGTAAACGTCCCCCCTTGCTGTCACCCCCTGACGCCGGCGGCTCCCTGTTCCCCCAGGCCGGACCGGCGTCCGTGTCTCGCCGCACCATCATGCTCTGTAGTTGGGTGATTACGCAACGTTGTCACTCAAATACGTATAGGCCGGTAGTTCCGGGCATCTCGGCTGAGTAGCGGTGACCGAACGGGGGTATCTTTGGTGCAGATGTGGGAAATCGCTCCGCCGACAGGGGTGATTGGCCACACTCGTATCGGGCGAGGTGGGATCGCTCGGCGGGCGCGCGCGTGCATTGTTCGCGTACCCTGCTTCGCGTGTCCTCCTGGTTTCGCAGACGCGATCACAACATCTTCACGAACGCGACCTCGCTTCTGATATGCGGCCTACTGGCCGGCGTGGTCGTGGCCGCAGCGGCGTTCCCGGCCGCCGCGATGACCGGCCTGGCCGCCAAGGCCGGCGGTCAGACGTTCGCCAACCTGCCGAGTGAGCTGAAAGAGTTCAGCTCACCGCAGATCACCCGGATCTACGCGTCCGACGCGAAGACCCAGATCGCCGTGTTCTACGACGAGTTCCGCAGCGACGTTCCGCTGAAGGACATCTCGAAGCACATGCAGGCCGCGATCCTGGCGGCGGAGGACCGCAAGTTCTACGACCACAACGGCGTCGACGTCAAAGGCATCGTGCGCGCCTTCGTGCGCAACAACCAGGGCGGCGCGCAGCAGGGCGCCTCCACGCTCACGATGCAGTACGTGCGGATGTCGCTGGCCTACTCGGCCACCAAGCCGCAGGAGGTGATCGACGCGACGGAGGACAGCCCGAAGCGCAAGGTCACCGAGATGAAGTACGCGCTGCAGATCGAGAAGCAGCTCACCAAGGACCAGATCCTGGAGCGCTACCTCAACATCGCGCCCTTCGGCAACCAGGCGTACGGGGTGTATGCCGCCAGCCAGGTCTACTTCAACAAGAAGCCCAAGGATCTGACCGTCGCCGAGTCCGCCATGCTCGCCGGCATGGTGAAGGCCCCGAGCGCGTTCAACCCGACCACGCCGGGCGGCAACGAGGACATCACCGCCCGCCGTGACAACTACATCGTCCCCGCCATGGTCGAGATGGGCGCCATCACCCAGGCCGAGGCCGACGAGTCGAAAAAGGTGAAGGTTCCCTCCAAGGTCCGCCAGGTGGGCAGCGGCTGCGTCTCGGTGGCGCGGAACCACTGGGGCTTCTTCTGCGACTACTTCCACCGCTGGTGGCTGAGCCAGGAGGCGTTCGGCGCCACCACGTACGACCGGGACCGCCGCCTCAAGAGCGGTGGCTACCGCATCGTCACCACGATGGACCTCAAGGGTGAGGCCGGCGCCCGCCGGGAGATCTCCGAGCGCCAGTCCGACAAGAGCAAGAACGCGCTGCTGCTCGCCGGCGTCGAGCCCGGCACCGGCAAGGTGCGGCTGCTCGCGACGAACCGCAAATACAAGCTCGACGACCCGGACAACCCGCAGAACGAGAAGTCCTCGGACCCGAAGAAGCGGGCGAAGGGCATCCGGGGCACCCACCCGTACACGACGAACCCGCTGCTCAGCGGTGGTGGCGACATCACCGGCTACCAGGCCGGCTCGGTGTTCAAGATCTTCCCGATCATCGCGGCGCTGGAGGCGGGCTACCCGCTCGGCTACACGATCAAGGCGGAGAAGGTCTACAAGTCCGGCTACCCGGTCGGCCCCGGCCCGGCCTCCTGTGGTGGCTACTACTGCCCGAAGAACGCCGGCGGCGGCGGTGAGGGCGTCTACACCATGTGGTCCGCCTTCGCGAAGTCGATCAACACGTACTTCATCCCACTCCAGGAGCGGGTGGGCGCCGACAAGGTGGTCGCGGTCGCCAAGCGCTTCGGCGTCCAGTTCCGCGTGCCGGACCCGGACGCGAAGTACGCCAACGACCCCGATTCGGCACGGCAGTGGGGCGCCTTCTCCCTCGGCGTCTCGGCATCGACCCCGCTCGACATGGCCAACGCGTACGCGACGCTCGCCGGCGACGGCAAGTACTGCCAGCCGACCCCGATCGAGCAGATCACCACGCAGGACGGCGAGAAGATCGACGTCGGCAAGCCGCACTGCATCCAGGCCACCCCGAAGGACGTGGCCCGGGCCGCCCTGGACGCGGCACGCTGCCCGGTCGGCGACTCGGCCCAGCTCGGCAGCTGCAACGGCAACACCGCCGGTGACACCCGCGGCATCGTGGGACACCCGGTCTTCGGCAAGTCCGGTACCACCGACGCGTCGAAGACCGCCTCGCTGATCGTCGGCACCACGAAGATCGTCGTCGCGGGCTACATGGCCAACCCGGACTATCCGGACCACCGGGACTCCATGCAGCACGGCATCATCAACCCGGCCGTCCAGTACACCGTCAAGGAGTACATGAAGGACCGGGACAAGGAGCAGTTCAAGAAGCCGGGCAGCAGCAAGATCGCGTTCGGTGAGCAGCGGTCGATCGCCGACGTGGAGTGCGACTCGGTCTCCTCGGCCCGCAACCGCCTCGAGGATCAGGGCTTCCACGTCTCGGTGGGCGCCGAGGTCGAATCGGACTGCCCGAAGGGCAGCGTGGCGGGCACCAACCCGTCCGGGCGGACGATCAAGAACGGCGCGGTGGTCCTGGAGATCAGCAGCGGGAAGAAGGAGAAGGAACCGGAGGGTCCCGGCCAGAACCCCAGCACACCGCCGAGACGTAACTGACGCGGAACAGCGCAACGGGCGGGAGAGCCACTCTCCCGCCCGTTCTGTTCGTCTCTCAGCCCAGCTGACGCCGCACCTCGGCCGCCACCCGGCCGCCCTCCGCGCGCCCCGCCACGGCCGCCTGAACGGCCTTCATGGCCAGACCCAGCTGCGCCTTGCCGGTGAAACCACCCTCGGCCAGCACCCGGGTCACCAACTCGGCGATCTCCGCGTCGGTGAGCTGCTTCGGCAGGTAGCCCTCCAGCACCTCGCCCTCGGCCGTCTCCTTGGCCGCCTGCTCGCCGCGTCCCGCGTCGGCGAAGGCGGTCGCCGCCTCGCGGCGCTTCTTCGCCTCCTTGGTCAGCACCGCCAGCACCTCGGCGTCGGTGAGCTCGCGGGCCTCCTTGCCGGCCACCTCGGCGGTCCGCACCGCGGCCAGGGCCATCCGCAGCGTCGACGTGATCAGGTCGTCCCGGGACTTCATGGCGGCGTGCAGGTCATCGTTCAGGCGGTCTTTCAACGTTCCCATGGACGGAGAAACTACCCTTGCGGGCATGCGTAAGCGCTCCCTTATTTCGGCCGCCGCCGCTCTGACCGCGCTGGGCGGCGCGACGCTCGCCTATGCCTCGCTCGTCGAACGCAACATGTTCGTCCTCCGGCGCGTCGACGTGCCGGTGCTGGAGCCCGATGCCGAACCGCTGCGCATCCTCCATCTGAGCGACCTGCACATGATGCCCGGGCAACGGCGCAAGCAGGACTGGGTGGCCGCGCTGGCCGGCACCGACCCGGACCTGGTGGTGGTCACCGGCGACAACATGGCCGACCCGGACGCGATCCCCGGCGTGCTGCGTGCCCTCGACCCGCTGCTCGCCCTGCCCGGCGCCTTCGTCTTCGGCTCCAACGACTACCGCGGCCCGGTCTGGAAGAACCCGCTCCAGTACCTGATGCCGGACCGGGATTACGTGCAGGGCACCGACCTGCCGGCCGAGGACCTGCGCGCCTGTTTCGTGGACGCCGGGTGGGCCGACCTCAACAACGCCCGCACCATCGTGAAAGCCGGCGGCCGCTCGATCGAGATGGCCGGGGTCGACGATCCGCACATCGAGCGGGACGACTACCCCTCGGTGGCCGGGCCGATCAGCAACGGCGCCGATCTGCACCTCGGCGTCACCCACACCCCGGCCAAGCGGGTGCTGGATCCGATGGCCGCGGACGGGTTCACCCTGCTGCTGGCCGGTCACACGCACGGCGGCCAGGTCTGCGTTCCGGGCTACGGGGCGCTCACCACCAACTGTGACCTGCCCACCTCGATGGCGAAGGGTCTGCACCGCTGGCCGGACTCGGACGCCTTCCTGCACGTCTCGGCCGGGCTGGGCACGCACCCCACCGCGCCGATCCGCTTCGCCTGCCGCCCGGAGGCCTCGTTGCTCACTCTGATCCCGCGCTGACCTGCGGTTTTCCGTTTTCGGGATACCGGTTGTGGGACCCCCCGAAGCCTCCGCTAGTATTTATCTCGCAGCGACGGGGTGTGGCGCAGCTTGGTAGCGCGCTTCGTTCGGGACGAAGAGGCCGTGGGTTCAAATCCCGCCACCCCGACCAGAGTTGCAGCAGGTGAGGGCCGGTCTCCGGAAACGGAGAGCCGGCCCTGATCCGTTTCCGGGCCGGTCACGACGGCGCCGGGCTCTCGGGGGAGCCGGAGCCCGGCCGGCTGGATCTCAGAGGGCCAGCTGCGGCCCGACGGTTCGCGGGGCCATCTGCTGGGGGACGGCGTAGGGCCCGATCATCGACTCCACCACCGGGGCGATCGACGGACGCTCGGAGAGTTGCATGAGCCGGGTGGCGCGGGCCAGGGAGCCGGTCTCGCCGTCACGGAAGCCCTCCCGGTAACCACGCTCGTAGCGCTCGCCACGGCCCAGCGCGCGGCCGAGCGCAAAGCATGACGATCCGGCGAGAGCGAGCAGGAAGAGCATCGCGAAGGGTGTCACAGAACTATCCTTCCGGGGCGCAAGCCACTAATCAGGCGAAAGCTACACTAAACAGGCATACGTTGCGGTATTCCGGAGATCAAGTACGCCAACGGGTGACCGTGAGGGGCGGCTTCCGCCCGCCGCCGTCGGCCTGACAAGCTGGGACCTTGTGACAGACTCCAGCGACCTCGCCCGCCAGGTCCGCAGCGTGAGCCGCCTCACCGGCGAGTTCACCCTCCGCTCCGGCCGGACCGCGACCGAATACTTCGACAAGTACCAGTTCGAGGCCGACCCGATCCTGCTCGACCGGCTCGCCGAACGCCTCGCCGTGCTCATCCCCGAAGGCACCGAGGTCCTCGCCGGCCTGGAGATGGGCGGCATCGCCGTGGTGACCGCCCTCGCCCGGCACGCCAACCTGCCCACCGCCTTCGTCCGCAAGCAGGCCAAGCAGTACGGCACCGCCCGCCTCGCCGAAGGCGCCGAAGTGGCCGGCCGCCGCGTCCTCATCGTCGAAGACGTGGTCACCTCCGGCGGCCAGGTCGTCCTCTCCACCAACGACCTCCGCAAGCTGGGCGCCCACGTGGACCACGCGCTCTGCGTCATCGACCGTCAGGAGGGCGGCAGCCAAGCCCTCGCAGCCGAAGGCATCACCCTCCGGGCCCTCCTCACCCGGGCCGACCTCGACGCCGCCGCCTGACGATCGCCGAGCTCGCGGGCCCGCCCAGGGCCCGCGACAGAGCCAACCCTTCCCGGTACGGGCGGAACCGCCGGTCAACCGCACCAACCCGCACCCGAGGCGCCCCGCAAGCCTCTGCCGGGCCCTGCCTGTGCCGCGCCCGCCGGGCTGAGATCGATGCTCCCGCGGGCCCGGCAGGCGTTCCCCTCCCCCTGCCGCAGGCCCGACCGCTCGTCCCTACCCTGCCGCAGGCCCGGCCGCGCGGTCCCTAAGCTCCTCTGCCGCCGCTGGACTGTCCGCTCAGCGACCGGTCTCGTGCGGGGCTGGCTGTCATGCGCTCCTTCAAGCGTCCTGAGGCCACTCTGACGGCCAACCGAAGGGATCCGGCCGGCCGCGCGATGAATCTCGGCGACCGCCGACGGCCCCCGACGCTGTCCATGAGCGCCACCCGGTGGCACTGACCAGCCCAGACGCGGGACCACCGCGATGATCACAGGGAGGTCGCAGCTCACCCGGAAACGAGCCCCGCCCCATCCGAGGAGACGGGACACGGATCACGGCCATATGTGTCCCGGAGTCATGACACCCGCAACGGGTGTCATCACACCCACCACGGGTGTCGCGTTCTCAAAGCACACATCGCTCTGACCGCCGACCCTCCGTCCACCGGGCGACACGGCATCATCCGGGACATCCGACCTGTCCGCTTCGGAGTCCCCGGCCCAAGCCACCTGCGCCATGACGCGATCTTCGCCGGTAGGGGCGGCCCGCTCGGCGCGGTTCCGGTCGGTCGCGGCCGTAAGCCGGTCGCGGCCGTAAGCCGGTCGCGGCCGTAAGCCGGTCACGGCCGTAAGCCGGTCACGGCCGTAAGCCGGTCACGGCCGTAAGCCGGTCACGGCCGTAAGCCGGTCACGGCCGTAAGCCGGTCACGCTGCGTGCGTCGCGCTGAGGGTGGGAGGTGCTCGGCCGCATACGAGAGGGTGACCACCGATCTCAGCCCGGTGGGCGCGGCACGGGGTGGGGGCGGCAGGGGATCGCGGCTCTGCCGTACCGGAAAGGGGTTTTGATCGGAAGTGACGGCTCAGGGGGCGCGGGTTTCCGCGTGGACCCAGTCCACATAGGCCGGGTTGGCGGCGGTGATCGGCAGCGCGATGACGCACGGCACGTCGTAGGGGTGTTCCGTGTCGGCGCGTTCGACGATGAGGGGGACCAGGTCGGTTCGGGTGTGCAGGGCGACCCGGGCCTCGGGATCGTCCTGGATGGCGCCGTCCCAGCGGTAGAGCGAGCGGATCGCGGTGATCTGCTGGCCGCAGGCGGCCAGGCGGTCCTCGATGAGGCGGCGGGTGAAGGCGGCCAGCCACTGCGGGTCGGCCGCCGTGATGATCACCTCGCAGATGCCGGTCATGAGGAGGTGTCGGGGCGTTTGGCCAGTTCGGCGGCGAGCAGTTCGGCGATCTGGACGGTGTTGAGGGCGGCGCCCTTGCGCATGTTGTCGCCGGTGATGAAGAACGACAGGGCGCGCGGGTCGTCCATCGCACGGCGGATGCGGCCCACCCAGGACGGATCGGTGCCGACCGCGTCGATCGGCATCGGGAACTCGCCGGCCTCCGGGTCGTCGACCAGGATGACGCCGGGGGCGTTGCGCAGGACCTGGCGGGCGCCGTCCACGGTCACCTCGGCGGCGAAAACGGCGTGCACCGCGATCGAGTGGCCGGTGACCACCGGGACCCGGACGCAGGTGGCGGAGACCTTGAGAGCCGGCAGACTGAGAATCTTGCGGGACTCGTTGCGGAGTTTCAGCTCCTCCGAGGACCAGCCGAGGCCGGCCGGCTCACCGGACCAGGGCACCACGTTGAGCGCCAGCGGGGCCGGGAAGGGCCCGAGATCGTCGCCGACGGCCTGGCGGACGTTGCCCGGCCGCCCGCCGAGAAGCCGATCGCCGGCCACCTTGGTGAGCTGGTCGTGCAGGGTGTCCACGCCGGCCTGACCGGCACCGGACGCCGATTGGTAGGACGCCAGGACCAGTTCGCGAAGCCCGTACTCGTCGTGCAGCGGGGACACCGCGATGATCATCGCGGCGACCGTGCAGTTGGCGCTGGAGACGATGCCGGCCGGGCGCTCGCGGACCGCTTCCCGGTTGACCTCGGGCACCACGAGCGGCACGTCCGCCCGCATACGGAAGGCGGACGAGTTGTCCACCACGGTCACGCCGCGGGAGACCGCGATCGGCGCCCAGTGCTCGGACACCGCATCGGGGACGTCGAACATCGCCACGTCGACGCCGTCGAATGCCTCGGCGGTCAGCTCCCGCACGTCCAGGCGCTCGCCGCGGCAGGTCAGCGACTTGCCGGCGGACCGCGCCGACGCGATGAGCCGGATCTCGCCCCAGACGTTGCGCCGGGACGAGAGCAGCTCGAGCATGACCGAGCCGACGGAGCCGGTGGCTCCGACGACGGCGAGCGTGGGCTGCGCCATCGCCCGGGCTACCGGCCGGTACCGCCGTAGACGACGGCTTCCTCGTTGCTGCCGAGGTCGAACGCGGCGTGCACGGCGCGCACGGCGGTGTCGAGGTCGGTGTCACGGCAGACGACCGAGACCCGGATCTCCGAGGTGGAGATCATCTCGATGTTGACGCCGGCCGCGCCGATGGTGGCGAAGAACTCGGCGGCGACACCGGGGTGCGAGCGCATGCCGGCGCCGACCAGCGAGACCTTGCCGATGTGGTCGTCGAAGAGCAGGCTCTTGAACTTGACCTGGTCCTTGATCTTGTCGAGCGCGTTCATCGCGGTCTGGCCGTCGGCCTTCGGCAGGGTGAACGAGATGTCGGTGCGGCCGGTGCCCTCGGTGGACACGTTCTGCACGATCATGTCGATGTTGATCTCGGCCCGGGCGACCGTCTCGAAGATGCGGCCGGCGGCGCCGGGCTCGTCGGGCACGCCGACAATCGTGATCTTGGCATCGCTGCGCTCGTGCGCGACCCCGGTGATCAGTGCGTTCTCCACGTCAGGGTCCTCCATCGATCCGGTGACGAGCGTGCCTTCTTTGTTCGAGTACGACGAGCGTACGTGGATCGGCACCCCGAAGCGCCGGGCGTACTCCACGCATCGCAACATCAGCACCTTCGCACCGCCGGCCGCGAGGTCGAGCATCTCCTCGTACGTGATCTTCTTGATGTGCTTGGCGTCCGGCACGATCCGCGGGTCGGCGGTGAACACGCCGTCCACGTCGGTGTAGATCTCGCAGACGTCGGCGCGCAGCGCCGCGGCCAGGGCGACGGCCGTGGTGTCCGAACCGCCGCGGCCCAGCGTGGTGATGTCCTTGGTGTCCTGCGAGACGCCCTGGAAACCGGCGACGATGGCGATGGCGCCCTCGTCCAGCGCGGTCCGCAGGCGGCCCGGGGTGACGTCGATGATCCGTGCCTTGCCGTGCACCGAGGTGGTCAGCACGCCGGCCTGGGAGCCGGTGTACGACCGGGCCTCGTAGCCCAGGTTGTGGATCGCCATGGCGAGCAGCGCCATCGAGATCCGCTCGCCGGCGGTGAGCAGCATGTCCAGCTCGCGGCCGGGCGGCAGCGGGCTGACCTGGTTGGCGAGGTCGAGAAGCTCGTCGGTGGTGTCACCCATCGCCGAGACCACGACGACCACATCGTCGCCGGCTTTCCGTGCGGCCACGATGCGCTCGGCCACCCGCTTGATGCGCTCGGCGTTCGCAACCGACGAACCACCGTACTTCTGCACCACTAGAGCCACGGCGAAACCATTCCTTCGGCTAAACGGATCGTCACCACCCTAGCCGCGGGACTCGTGAGCCTCGACAGGCGATCCCAGATTCCGGCCACGGCGGCGCGACACGCCGGGGCGACGAGGCCGTCGTGCCGGAGCATCGCACGGTATGGGGCGAGAATGTCGCGATGCGCCTTCCCTCCGCGTTCACCATCGCCGTGCTGGTGCTCGGCCTGGCCGGCTGCGGCGGCGACAGCACACCGGAGGCGGCTTCCGAGACCGTCTCCCCCGCCGCGTCCGTCGCTCCGCCCGGCCCCGAGGCCCGGGACGAACTGGCCGGCCTGGCCGCGATGGCCCAGGACCGCCGGTATGCCGCGCTCTACACGTTCGACGTCGGTGACGGCAATCCACGTGACGTGGTGGCCTCGGTCGCCGATGACGGCACCTGGCGGGTGGACATCCCGCTCGGCGCGCTCGGTGGCACCGCCGGCGTCACGATCATCAAGGTGGCGGCCGGCGTCTACCAGTGCGGGCTGACCACTCCGGCCCGGCCGGTGAGCCCGACCTGTGTCCGGGTGGCCGAGCGCGGCGACAAGGTGCCGCGCCGCTACGACCCGAAGGTGCAGCGGCTGTTCCGGCAGTGGCTGACCGTCTTCACCGACCGGAAGGCGCCGCTGGTGGTGTCCGCGGTGCGGCCGCTGGCCGGCGCGCAGGGCTCCTGCTACGCCGTCGACTCGGTGAGCGCCGCCCTGGACCCGCCGGTGGACGTCGGCATCTACTGCTACTCCCCGGACGGGCTGCTGACCGCCGCCCGGGTCGAGTACGGCGTACTCAAGCTGGTCCGCCAGGTGGACGGACCGCCCACGCTGCAGTTGCCCGGCCCGGAGGTGGCCGGTGAGCCGATGGGCATGGCGAGTCCGCCGCCGGTGGTTCAGCCGAGTGCGGTGGCCCCGTCGTAGCGGCCGTGGTTCTTCCCACGATCCGGGCGAACGGTTAGCCGTTCGCAGACCCTTGACGTAACGTGACTGGCGACATGTGGCAGGTGAACCTTCTCCTTCGCTGCCGCGACGAGGCCCCATCCCAGGTCGGCACCTCGTCGCGGAGGTGACCCACGCCGCCTGCTCGTCTTCTTCCTGACTGGAGCAGTCCCACATGTCCGTTTACGGCCCTCAGCAGCCCAGCCCCATGCCGTTTCAGCGCTATGAGGCGTACCAGAAGCAGTTCTCCATCTCGCTGCCCGACCGGCAGTGGCCGAGCCGGGTCACCGAGAAGGCGCCACGCTGGTGCGCGGTCGACCTGCGCGACGGCAACCAGGCACTGATCGATCCGATGTCGCCCGAGCGCAAGCGGCGGATGTTCATGCTGCTGGTGAAGATGGGCTACAAGGAGATCGAGGTCGGCTTCCCGGCGGCGAGCCAGACCGACTTCGATTTCGTGCGCCAGCTGATCGAGCAGGACCTCATCCCGGACGACGTCACCATCCAGGTGCTGGTGCAGTGCCGGGAGCATCTGATCGACCGCACGTTCGAGTCGATCCGCGGCGCCAAGCGCGCCATCGTGCACTTCTACAACTCGACCTCGACGCTGCAGCGGCGTGTGGTGTTCGGCCTGGACACCGACGGCATCACCGACATCGCGACGACCGGCGCGCGGCTCTGCCAGAAGTATGCGGAGATTCACACCCCGGACACCGAGATCTTCTACGAGTACTCACCGGAGTCGTACACGGGCACCGAGCTGGAGTACGCGCTGGAGATCTGCTCGGCGGTGATCGACGTGATCGACCCGACGCCGGCCCGCCCGCTGATCATCAACCTGCCGGCCACGGTCGAGATGGCCACGCCGAACGTGTACGCCGACTCGATCGAGTGGATGCACCGCCACCTGCCGCGGCGCGACAGCGTCATCCTGAGCCTGCACCCGCACAACGACCGGGGCACCGCGGTCGCGGCCGCCGAGCTGGGCCTGCTGGCCGGCGCCGACCGGATCGAGGGCTGCCTGTTCGGCAACGGCGAGCGCACCGGCAACGTCGACCTGGTGACCCTGGGGCTGAACCTGTTCTCGCAGGGCATCGACCCGCAGATCGACTTCTCCGACATCGACGAGATCAAGCGCACCGTCGAGTACTGCAACCAGCTGCCGGTGCACGAGCGTCACCCGTACGCGGGGGATCTGGTCTACACCGCCTTCTCCGGCTCGCACCAGGACGCGATCAAGAAGGGCTTCACCGCTCTGGAGGCCGACGCCGACGCGGCAGGCACCCCGATCGACGACTTCACCTGGGGTGTGCCGTACCTGCCGATCGACCCGAAGGACGTGGGCCGGACCTACGAGGCGGTCATCCGGGTCAACTCGCAGTCCGGCAAGGGTGGTGTGGCGTACATCATGAAGGAGGAGCACAAGCTGGATCTGCCGCGGCGGCTGCAGATCGAGTTCTCCGGCGTGGTGCAGCAGCACACCGACTCCGACGGCGGCGAGGTCTCCCCGCAGCAGATGTGGGACTACTTCGCCTCCGAGTACCTGGTCGAGCACCAGACGGACCCGGCGATCCGGGTGGCGGGCTACAGCACGGCCACCGTCGACGGCAAGGTCGAGATCGACGCTCAGGTGGCCCTCGGCCCGGAACGCCGTTCGCTGGCCGGTGTCGGCAACGGCCCGATCGACGCGTTCGTGCAGGCCATCGCCCCGCTGGGGATCAAGGTGCGGGTGCTGGACTACAACGAGCACGCGCTCACCTCGGGCGGCGACGCGCAGGCCGCGGCCTATGTGGAGTGTGAGGTCGGCGACGTGGCGGTCTGGGGCGTCGGCATCGACGCCAACATCGTGAGCGCGTCCATCAAAGCGGTGACCAGCGCGGTCAACCGCGCGGGCTGAGGTGTCACTCCCCCGCGTGCGGCGCTCTGCGGCGCGCGGGGGTCGCCCTTACTCTGGGGTACGTGCCCCCAGGTAACGCCCCTCGCTGGTTTCCACTGGTCCTGACCGCCTTCCTACTGTCCGGCTGTGAGGTCGAGTCCACCCCGGGCACCGCCTCGACGGTCCCCGAGTCGGGCCGGGTCGGTGCGTCCGCCGATCTGCTGGCCGATCTCACCGTCGCCGAGCCCCGCTCGATGAGGGGTTACAGCCGGGAGAAGTTCCCGCACTGGCGCGACGCCGGGGAGAACTGCGACGTCCGGGACACCGTGCTGAAGCGCGACGGTGAGAAGGTCAAGTTCTCCGGCTGCAACGTGGTGGCCGGCACCTGGACCAGCCTGTACGACGGTGAGGTGCTGAACTCACCCACCAAGGTCGACATCGACCACATGGTCCCGCTCGCCAACGCCTGGCGTTCCGGAGCCGACAGGTGGACCACGGACGAGCGCGGCGACTTCGCGAACGATCTGGACCGCCCGCAGCTCATCGCGGTGTCCGCGTCCTCCAACCGCTCGAAGGGCGACCAGGACCCGTCGACCTGGAAACCTACGGAGAAGAGCAGTTGGTGTGTCTACGCCCAGGACTGGATTGAAGTGAAGGGTTACTGGAAACTCACCGTCACGGAGAAGGAGAGGGACTCTCTCACCGAGATGCTGGGGACCTGCTGATGGCCGAGGAGCAGAGCCGCACCACCGACATCGTGCCCGGCCCGGGCGGGGTGATGACCGACGAGGTCGGGGTCGTCACCGGCGAGCTCACCTTGCGGACCGAGTTCACCGGCGGCCGGGCCGTCCTGCGTGTGCGCTACAAGGACGCGGACGAGTGGTACACGGTGACCGGTGGCGCGGCGCCGCTCGCTGATCCGTCGGCCCTCGACGCGGTGCACGCCGTCGCGGTGGGTCTGCTGAACCGCCCCGACGGCTAGCGTCTGTTTCATAAGGGGGGCAGGAGCGAGGCGGCCTGGTGATCGATGGGTACGGTCGGGCGGGTGAGACTGATCCGCCTGGCCGTCGTATCGGTCACCGCTCTGCCGCTGGTGACGGTCGCCGCCTCGTCGGGTCCGTCGCCCGCCCGGCCGGTGATCGCGCTGTCCAGTGTGCTGCCCGCGGTGGCCGAGGCGGCGCCGGACCCTGGCGTCACCTTCCGGCTCACCCGGCGGACTGTGATCGTCGCTTCCGGCCCGGCCGCCGCGGTGGCCGGGCGGCTGGCGTCGGCGCTCCGCCCGGCGACCGGCTTTCCGCTGCCGGTGCGGGCCGAGGGCGACGAGGCGGCCATCGCGCTGATCCTGGAGCCGGGCCATCCGCCGGAGGGCTACCGGCTGGACATCGGCGCGGACCGGGTGGAGTTGCGGGCCACCGGGCCGGCCGGGTTGTTCGCCGGCACGCAGACGTTGCGCCAGCTGCTGCCGCCGGAGATCGAGGCGGCGACCCCGCAGCGCGGCCGTTGGTCGCTGCCGGGTGGGCGGATCGTCGACCGGCCGCGGTACGCGTACCGCGGCGCCATGCTGGATCTGGCCCGCCACTTCCACGAGCCGGCCGAGGTCCGCCGGTACATCGACCAGCTCAGCCGCTTCAAGGTCAATCACCTGCATCTGCATCTGAGTGACGACCAGGGCTGGCGCATCCGGATCGACAGCTGGCCGAGACTCACCGAGGTGGGCGGCGCACCCGGCACCGGGGTGGGCGGCGAGGGCGGCGGCTTCCTCACCAAGGACGACTACCGACAGCTGGTCCGGTACGCCGCCGACCGGTTCATCACGATCGTCCCCGAGATCGACATGCCCGGTCACGTGAACGCCGCGCAGGTCGCCTACCCCTCGCTCACCTGTGACGGGAAGGCGCCACGGCCGCGGACCGACATGCGGGTCGGATACAGCTCCCTCTGCGTCTCCGCCGACATCACCTACCGGTTCGCCGAGGACGTGATCCGCGAGCTGGCCGAGATGACGCCGGGACCGTACCTGCACATCGGCGGTGACGAGGCGATGTCGACGCCGCACGGCAGCTACCTGACCTTCCAGAAGCGGGTGCTGCCGATGGTCCGCGCGCACGGCAAGATCCCGTACGGCTGGCACGAGATCGCACAGTCCCCCGCCGCGGGCGACGCGGTGATCCAGTTCTGGGGCCGGGAGCGGAGCAGCCCCTCGGTGACGACCGCCGTCGCGGCCGGCGCCCGCGTCGTCCTCTCCCCGGCGAACCGGTCCTATCTCGACATGAAGTACGACATGCTCACTCCGGGCGGGCTCGACTGGGCCGGGTACATCGAGGTTCGTACCGCGTACAGCTGGGATCCGGGGCGCCTTCTGTCCGGCGTACCGGAGGAGGCGGTTTTGGGGGTTGAGGCGCCGCTCTGGTCGGAGACCCTGCGCGACAGCGACGACATCGAGTTCCTGGCCTTTCCGCGTCTCGTGGCGATCGCCGAGCTGGGCTGGTCACCACGCTCGGCGCACGACTGGCCGTTCTTTCGTGCCAGGTTGGGCGCTTACGGCCCGCGCTGGGTCCGGGCCGGCGTGAGGTTCCATCGGTCTCCGCAGATCCGTTGGTCATGACGGTGTAACCGGGAGGACGTTCGCTCCGTCTCACCGGGAACCGTCCCCCTCCTCCGACGGGACGGTACCGAAACGTAGCGTCGCTCCTCACGATCTCGTGACAATCGATGAACTGTTCCGGACGGGGAAGGAAACACCGTGTCTCGTCTCACCTGGCTCACCCGAGCCGGAGTGGCTCTGATCGGCACCACCGCGGTCACGGCGATGGGCGCCGCACCGGCACTGGCCGCGTCGGCCGGCGTCGCCTCGGTCGCCGGCGTCAAGCTCGTCTACCAGGCCGGCAGCGGCCTCGCCAACCAGGTGGTGATCACCGAATCCGGCGGCACGGTGACCATCGACGACAAATACCGGATCAAGGCCGGCAAGGGCTGCAAGGCGGTGGCAGGCGACAGGACCAGGGTCACCTGCGCCGGCGTGAGATACGCGAGCATCCGCCTCGGCAGCAGGAACGACCAACTGTTCAACAAGACCGGCATGGTCGTGTACGCGTTCGGCTCCACCGGCAACGACCATCTGTCCGGCGGCACCGGGCGGGACTACCTGCACGGCGGCAAGGGCAACGACACGATCGCCGGCGGGGACCACAACGACTGGCTGTACGGCGAGAGCGGCAACGACATCCTCGACGGCGGTGAGGGCGCCGACAGGCTGGACGACGGCAGCGGCAACGACCGCTCCAACGGCGGCACCGGCAACGACACGCTGCGGGAGAGCGCCGGCAAGGACAAGCTCTACGGTTCCAGCGGCAACGACTCGATCTTCGCGAGCGGCCGCACCGAGTCGGACTACTTCGGCGGCGGCGACGGCGTCGACGTGGTCGACTACTCCGACGCCAAGAAGGCCGTCACCGCCGACGCCGACGGGGTCAAGGGTGACGACGGCATCAAGGGCGGAAAGGACACCATCGCCACCGATGTCGAGAACCTCACCGGCGGCGCGGGCAACGACACCCTGACCGGCACCGCCCAAGCGGACGTGCTGAGGGGCGGCGGCGGTAACGACCGCCTCTACGGGCAGGGCGGCGCCGACCGTCTCTTCGGCGAGACGGGTCGCGACAAGCTGAACGGCGGCGCCGGCAACGACATCCTGACCGGCGACGAGTCGGTGCACCACGACACCGAGAAGCTCTACGGCGACGTGCTGACCGGCGGCCCGGGCGTGGACCTGGCCGACTACCACGCCTACTGGGAGCCGATCACCGTCGACCTGGACGGCAGCGCCGGCGACGACGGCGCGAAGGGCGAGCACGACACGGTCGGCACCGACATCGAGAACCTGACCGGCGGCTGGGGCTCGGACACCCTGATCGGCAACGCCGCGAACAACGTCATCATCGGCGGCGACGAGGGCGCGGACAAGATCATGGGCGGCGTGGGCAACGACCGGCTCATCGCCGGCAGCGAGCCGACCACCGCCGCCGACGGCGGCCACGACGTCCTCGACGGCGGGGTGCACGCGTCCGGTGACGCGTGCAGTTACAACGCCGACGAGGACACCGCGGTCAACTGCGAGAGCTGAAGGCATTCGTACGGGGAAGGACACACATATGTCTCGTCGCACCTGGCTGACCACCACTCCCAGGGCAAGGACACCGGCTCGGCCGACGCGGACCTGATCAACGGCGGCGCCGGTGCCGACGAGGTCTCCTACTTCCACCGCCGGAAGGCGGTCACCGCCGACTCCGACAGCGGCAAGCGCGACGACGGCCGCAAAGGCGAGGGCGACACCCTCACCGGGATCGAGGGTCTCTCCGGTGGCTGGGGCGACGACCGGCTGACCGGCGGCAACGGCCCCGACCTGCTGGAAGGCCAGAACGGCAACGACGTCCTGGTCGGCGGGGGCGGCGACGACCTGCTCCGCGACACCTACGGCGGCAACGACAAGCTCTACGGCGGCGCCGGTGACGACCGATTCGACGCCGGCGCGGGCACCGACCTCATGCTCGGTGGCACCGGCTCGGACCTGGTGAACTACTCCGCCCACAGCGGACCGGTCACCGTCGACCTCGACGGCGTCGCCGACGACGGCAAGGCCGGCGAGCGCGACACCGTCGGCGCGGACGTGGAGCACATCTTCGGCTCCACCCACAACGACGTGCTGACCGGCAACGGCGGCGGCAACCGGATCGCCGGCCTCGCCGGTGACGACACCATCCGCGGCGCCGGCGGCGACGACGCCCTGGACGCCGGCGACGGCCTCGACACGGTCCACGGCGAGGCCGGCGACGACGCGCTGTTCGGCGGGTACGCCGACGACCACGGCATGCCCGGGGACGTCGTGGACGGCAACGTCGACCTCCTGGACGGCGGCCCCGACGCCACCGCGACCGGCGACAACTGCTTCGCCGGCACCGCGCCCGCCGACACCGTGCTGAACTGTGAGTACTCCAAGCCGTTCAGCATTCCGGCGCTCAAGGAGCACGACCTGCTCGACTGATGCCCCCGAAACACGCGGAAGGCCGCTCCCGAGCCGGGAGCGGCCTTCTTCGTACCTCTCAGGCTTTGCCGACGGCCGGGCGGCGGCCCGCCACCACCTCGTCGTCGGTCACCGGGAAGTGACAGGCGGTCAGGTGGGAGGACGGGTCGCCGAACCGCTCGACCAGCGGCGGCTCCTCGGTCGCGCAGATGTCCTGCGCCTTCCAGCAGCGGGTGCGGAAGCGGCACCCGGACGGCGGGTTGATCGGGCTCGGCACGTCGCCGGTGAGCAGCACCCGCTCGCGCTGCGCGCGATCACGCCGGACCGGGTCCGGCACCGGCACGGCCGACATCAGAGCGACGGTGTACGGGTGACGCGCGCTGCTGTACAGGTCGTCCCGGTCGGCGATCTCGACGATCTTGCCGAGGTACATGACCGCGACCCGGTCCGAGATGTGCTTGACCACCGACAGGTCGTGCGCGATGAAGACGTACGTCAGGTCGAACTCGCTCTGCAGGTCCTCGAGCAGGTTCACCACCTGGGCCTGGATCGAAACGTCGAGGGCGGAGACCGGCTCGTCGGCGACGATCATCTTCGGGCGCAGCGCCAGCGTACGGGCGATGCCGATGCGCTGCCGCTGACCGCCGGAGAACTCGTGCGGGTACCGGTTGTAGTGCTCCGGGTTGAGGCCGACCAGTTTGAGCAGGTCCTGCACGGCCCGCTTGACGCCGTGCTCGGTCTTGACGTTCTGGATCCGCAGCGGCGCCCCGACGATGGTGCCGACGGTGTGCCGCGGGTTCAGCGACGAGAACGGGTCCTGGAAGATCATCTGCATGTCCCGCCGGAGCGGGCGCAGCTTGCCCTGACCCAGGTGCGAGATGTCCCGGCCCTCGAAGGTGATCGACCCGCCGGTCGGTTCGAGGAGCCGGGTGAGCAGCCGGCCGGTGGTCGACTTGCCACATCCGGACTCGCCGACCAGGCCCAGCGTCTCGCCCTTGAATACCTCGAAGTCGACGCCGTCGACCGCGCGCACCGCGCCGATCTGGCGCCGCAACAGGCCCTTGACGATCGGGAAGTGCTTCTCCAGCCCTTTGACGGAGAGCAGAGCCTCTTGGCTCATGACTGGGCCTCCAGCTTCGGTTTCACTTCTTCCAGCCAGAGCCGCTGCCGCTCCTCGGTGGGCAGGTGGCAGCGGACCAGGTGGTTGGTGCCGCCGGCCCGGTTCAGCTCGGGCGGCACGGTAAGGCCCAGACCACCGGTGCGCTCCTCGAAAGCGCAACGCGGGCTGAAAGCGCAGCCCTTCGGCAGGTTGATCAGCGAGGGCGGGGAGCCGGCGATCGGCACGAGCCGCTCCTGCACCGGCCGGTCCATCCGCGGCATCGAGCCGAGCAGACCCCAGGTGTACGGGTGCTCGGGCCGCTCGAAGATGGTGGCGGCGGAGGCGTACTCGATGCACCGGCCGCCGTACATGACCAGCACGTCGTCGGCCAGCTCGGCCACCACGCCGAGGTCGTGGGTGATCACGATGAGGGCGGAGTTGAACTCGGCCTGCAGGTCGTGCATCAGGTCCATGATCTGTGCCTGGACGGTCACGTCCAGAGCCGTGGTGGGCTCGTCGGCGATCAGCAGCTTCGGGTCGTTGACCAGCGCCATCGCGATCATCGCGCGCTGTCGCATACCACCGGAGAACTGGTGCGGGTAGTCGTCGACCCGGCGGTCCGGCTGCGGGATGCCGACCCGGCCCAGCATGTCGACCGCGTGCTTGCGGGCCACCTTCTTGGAGACGTTGTGGTGGACCCGGTACGCCTCCACGATCTGATGACCGACCGTGTAGTACGGGTGCATGGCCGACAGCGGATCCTGGAAGATCATCGCCATCTGGTTGCCGCGCAGCTTGCGCACGTCCTCCTGGCCGGCCGAGACGAGCTCCTTGCCGTCCAGCCAGATCTCCCCGGAGATCTTCGAGTTCCGGTGGTTGTAGATCCCCAGGATGCCGAGGCTGGTCACCGACTTGCCGGAGCCCGACTCGCCCACGATGCCGAGGGTCCTGCCGCGCTCCAGTTGGAAACTCAGCCCGTCGACGCTGCGAACCAGGCCGTCGTCGGTGGGGAAGTGAATCTTGAGGTCCTTGACCTCGAGGAAAGCCTGCCCGTCCGGCATCAGCCCAGCCTCACTCTCGGGTCGACGACCGCATAGAGCAGGTCCACGATCAGGTTGGCGACGACCACGAAGATCGCGGCCATCAGGGTCACGCCGAGCACCTTCGGCAGGTCGTTGTTGGTGATCGCGTCAACCGCGTACTTGCCCAGGCCGGGCAGCGAGAACACCGACTCTGTGAGCACGGCGCCGCCCAGCAGCAGACCGAAGTCGAGACCGAAAATGGTCAGGATCGGGGTGAGAGCGGCGCGCAGGCCGTGCCTGACGTTGACATCCCGTTCCCGCAGGCCCTTCGCCCGCGCCGTCCGGATGTAGTCCTCACCCATGGTCTCCAGCATTCCTGCCCGGGTGAGCCGGGCGTACTGGGCGGAGAACTGCAGGGCGAGCACCGCCCACGGCAGGATCAGGGCGTACGCCCATTCGCCGGGATTCTCGGTGAACGGGGTGTAGGTACCACCGGGCGCGGTCCAGCCGAGCGTGTAGCTGAACAGCAGCAGCGACACCATGCCGGTGAAGAAGATCGGCAGCGAGACGCCGGCCAGCGAGAAGGTCATCGCGGCCCGGTCCAGGAAGGAGCCCCGGCGCAGCGCCGACAGCGTGCCGATGGAGAGACCGAGGAGCAGCCAGAGGATCGCGGCGCCGATGGCCAGCGACAGGGTCACCGGGAGACGGTCGATCAACTCGGGCCAGACCGGCTGCTTCGTGATGAACGAGTAGCCGAAACACGGGGCCGGGCAGTGCTCGACCGTCGCGCCCAGGTCGTAGTCGGCGCCGGTGAAGATGGCCTTCACCCAGTGCCCGTACTGCAGCCAGAGCGGGTCGTAGAAGCCCAGTTTCTCGGCGATCAGGTTGACCGTCTCCGGTGTCGCGGCACGGCCCACGTAGCGGGTCGCCAGCGTTTCCGGAGTGGCTCCGACGAGCCGTGGGATCAGGTAGAAGATCCCGAAGGTGGCGGCGCTGATGATGAAGAGCAGCATGACTGCCGCGAAGAGACGCCTGATGATGTATGTGATCACAGAGTCCGGCTGAGGACGGCCGGCCCGGGGTCTCCGGGCCGGCCGCCTGCTGCCTTCACCTACCTATCGAGGTGTAGTGCGAGTTGGGACGGGTTACGCGACACCCAGCGACAGGTAGTCGTACATGTTGTACGCGTCGCTGACGAAGACGTTGGTCAGCGTCTTCGGGCGGATGAGCAGGCTCTTCGCGACGACGCCGGGAAGGATGACAGCCTCCTCCATGACGCGCTTGTCGATCTGGCCCCAGTAGGCGTCACGCTTCGCGGTGTCGGTCTCCGCGGAGGCCTGGTCGAGGAGCTTGTCGACCTCGGGGATCCGGACGCTGGTGTTGGACGAGCCACCGGTCTCCCGGATGACCCGGCTGTCCACGATCTGCGACAGGAAGCCGAAGCCGTCGTTCCAGTCCGCGCCCCAGCCGTTCAGGTTCAGGCCCAGCTTGTTGTTCTTCACGTACGGCGGGTTGCCGGCGTACTGGGAGAAGTAGTCACCCTGCGGGAACGGCTTCAGCGTGAGCTTGATGCCGACCCGGGCCAGCGACTGCTGCAGCGCCTCGGCGGTCGCCTTCTCCTTCGGGCGCTCGGCCCGGTACGCGATGTTGGTCTCGAAGCCGTTCGGCTGACCACACGCGGCCAGGTGCTCCTTGGCCTTGGCGACGTCACCGGTGCCGTCGGCCGAGGGGTACAGGTCGAACTTCTCGTAACCCGGGATCATCGGGGGCAGCAGCGTGCCGGTGATGTCACCACCGGCGAGCGGGCCGCCGTACGCGGTCTGGTAGGCGACCTTGTCCGCGGCGTACTCGATGGCCTTACGGCAGTCGATGTTGTCCAGCGGGGCCACCGTCGGGTTGATCGAGGTGTACCAGAGCCGGGCCAGGGTGGGGTTGTCCGTGCTCGCCTTCAGGGTCGGGTCGCCGACCACGCGGCCGAGGGTCGCCGGCTGCACGCCGGTGCCCACCACGTCGACGTCCAGGTCGCCGGAGAGCAGCCGGTTGTCGATGTCGTCCGCGTTGACGTTCAGCTGAACCTCGTACGCGTCCGGCAGCGCCTTGCGGTTCGGGTCGGTCGCCGCGTCCCACTGGTCGTTACGGACCAGCTTGAAGCTCTTGCCGAGCTCGTTGGTCTCGAACTTGTAGGGGCCCGTGGAGATCACGTGCTCCTTGTACTTGGTGCCGGTGTCCTTGGCCTCCGGAACCGGAACCGTCTGCGGCAGCGCGGCCAGGTAGTCGAAACCACCGAACGCCGTCTTCAGGTGGAAGACGATCGTCTGGTCGTCCGGCGTGGTGATCGCCGAGTCGGTGTTCACGCCCTTGGACTTGTACGGGCCCTTGTAGCCCTCCGGCAGGTTGAGGAAGCCCTCGAAGTACGCCGGGCCGTTCGGGAACGTCGCCTTGTCGACGGAACGGAGCACCGCGTACTTCACGTCCTTCGACGTGACCTCGGTGCCGTCCTCGAACTTGACGCCCTTACGGATCTTGTACGTCCAGGTCTTGCCGCCGTCGCTCGGCGTACCCAGGCCCTCGGCCAGGTCGGGAGTGACCGTGTTGCCCTCGGCGCCCGGAACCGGCTTGAACATGAGCAGGCCACGGCCGTACAGGCGGAGGAAGTTCCACGAGTAGCCGTAGTAGGTCTCACCCGGGTCGAGGGTGTCCCAGTCGCCGGAGTTCGCCAGGCGGATGGTGCCGCCCTTCTTGTCCGACGGGTTGAAGACCTGAGTCAGAGCCGCGTTGAACTCCGGCTTGGCCCCGCCGGAACTGTCCGATCCCTTGTCGTCATCGCTCCCGCCGCAGGCGGCGGCGGAGAGAGTAAGCGCCAGAGCGGCCACACCGGCCACCAGCGCTCTCGATTTTCGCATCACTTTCAGCAACCTCCCTGGTGGAACGGTTCGGGTCCGAACCGCACGGCTGGTGGGAATGCGATCGGCGCCACGTCAGCGCCGCCCCTTGGGATCGAGCGCGTCACGCAGGCCGTCGCCGAAGAGGTTGAACGCGAGCACGGTGATGAAGATCGCCATACCCGGGAAGAACATGAAATGCCAGACCGTATAGAACCGGGCGGCCTCGGAGAGCATGCCGCCCCAGCTCGCCGTGGGCGGCCGGATACCGACACCGAGGAACGAGAGCGCCGCCTCGAACAGGATGTTCGTCGGGATCAGCAGAGTCGCGTAGACCAGGATCGGTGCCACCAGGTTCGGCAGCATCTCCTTGAAGATCACGTACGGGCCGCGGGCGCCGAGGCTCCGGGCCGCGTCAATGAACTCCCGCTCACGCAGCGACAGCGTCTGCCCACGGACGATGCGACCGATGTACGGCCAACTGAAGAACCCGATGATGAAGATCAGCAGGGCGATCCGCAGCGAGTCCCCGGAAAGCCCGAACGCGGTGTCCGGGATGACACCGGCCAGCGCGATCGCGAAGACCAGAAGCGGGAACGCCAGGAACACGTCCATCGCCCGGCTGATCAGCGAGTCCACCCAGCCACCGAAGTAGCCGGCCACCACACCCAGGGTGGCGCCGATGAGCACCGACAGCAGCGTCGCCAGGAAGGCGATCAGCAGGGAGATCCGCGCGCCGTAGACGACCCGGCTGAAGATGTCCCGGCCGTTCTGCGGCTCCACCCCGAAGAGATGGTCACCGCTGATCCCCGTGCCGCCTTTCGGGACCAGGGTGCTGGTGTCGATCAGGTTCTGGTGGAATTGGTTCGGCGGGTGCCCGAAGGCGTCCACGATCCACGGCGCCAGGATGGCCACCAGAATCAGGAAGATGACGACGGACCCGCCGGCCATCGCGACGCGGTCTCGTTTGAGACGGGTCCATGCGATGCGCCCGAGAGAGCGGCCTTCGATGGCCTTGCCCGGAGCAGCTCCCTCCGCGGGGTCATCCGGAACCACCGGAAGCTGGTCCGAGACCGTGCCGGGTCCAACGACCATGTGAAGTGTCCGGTCCTCTCCCGGCCGACCGAACGGCAGGAGTCCACGGTCACCGGCACGGGCACACGGACCCTGACCGATGACGATGGCCCACGCAGCGAACGGCAACCGATCGGTTAACGCATGCCTCGAGTGCCGACCCCCGTCGCACCGACCCAGATCAGGCCGACGCCACGAAGGCACTCGACGGCGGGTGTTGCCGCCATCGAGAGGAACATTCACCTAGCGCGGTGCCCCCGGTCAAGTTCACTGCCCGCACACGGGCGGTTCCGTGTCTCCTCCGTGATGTTGCCGTGACCTAGACCGTGCATAAACGGAAAGTATCCCCAGAAGAAGGCTTTCTGAGCCAAACAAGGACACGGTGTTACGGCACTGTTACGGCATGTTAAATCAAACTGCACGCCGCCCCTCGAAGGCACGACCGAGAGTGATCTCATCGGCGTACTCCAGATCACCGCCGACCGGAAGACCACTCGCCAGACGAGTCACGGCGATCCCCATCGGCTTCACCAAAAGAGCCAGATAGGTTGCGGTAGCCTCACCCTCCGTATTCGGATCGGTGGCCAAAATCAACTCCCGGACCTCCCCCGTGCCGAGGCGGTGCAGCAGCTCACGGATGCGCAGATTGTCCGGACCGATCCCCTCCAGCGGATTGATCGCCCCACCGAGCACGTGATAGCGGCCCCGGAACTCGCCGGTCCGCTCGATCGCCACCACATCCTTCGGCTCCTCCACCACACACAGCACCTCATTGGTACGGCGGGTGTCGCGGCAGACCCGGCACTGCTCCGACTCGGCCACGTTGAAGCAGATGGTGCAGAAGCGGACCAGCTCCTTCACCTTACGCAGCGCGGTGGCCAGCCGGTTCACGTCGGCCGGATCCGCGGATAGGACATGGAACGCGATGCGCTGAGCCGACTTCGGGCCCACGCCCGGCAGCCGGCCCAGCTCATCGATCAGGTCCTGGATGGCGCCTTCGTACACGGATCAGAATCCCGGCAGGGAGAAGCCGCCGGTCGCCGGGCCCATCTTCGACTCGGCCAGCTCCCGCTGCGCCTCAGCCGCGTTGTGGATCGCCGCGAGAACCAGGTCCTCCAGCGTCTCCACATCCTCCGGGTCGACGACCTTCGGATCGATCTTCACAGACTTGAACTCACCCAGACCGGTGATCACCACGGTGACCAGCCCGCCACCCGCGGTGCCGGTCAGCTCGGCCGCCGCCAGCTCGGTCTGCGCCTGCGCGACCTGCTGCTGCATCTTCTGCGCCTGCTTCATGATCTGCTGCATGTTCGGCTGTGCACCGGGGCGCATGGCACCGCTCCTCAAGTAGTCATTCGTAGTCAACCGTCAATACCGCACGGCGGTCGAAGTTACCGCCGCCAGCGTAACCGCCGCCCTCTTCATGCCCGCCACGACGCCGCCGGACACCCGGCACCACACACCGCTCCAGCCACCCGGCCCGGCTCCCATCCGGCGGCACCCGCCCTCTGCCCAGACCACAGCCGGGGACCGTCCGGATTCTGGCTGATCTTGTCCGGCTGGCCGTAGGCGCTGCCACAGCGCCGTGGAGACGACACTCAGCGCCGACCCAGCGATACCGGCCGGCCGTAGACGCTGCCACAGCACCGTCGACACGACACTCAACGCCGGCCCAGCGATACCGGCCGGCCGTAGACGCTGACACAGACTCTCCGAGAGAGCGCCCACGACCAGCCGAACAAGATCGACCACAGTGCATCGCCACCTGTGAACCGGCACACCCCACAGCCGGGCGGCGGGGTCAGAGCTCGCCGATCTTCTCCGCGCCGAACGCGGCCCGGAGCAACTGCATCGCCTGCTCCTCACCGCTCTGCCGGGCCGTCTTCTCGTCGATCACGTCGTCGAGCGGTTCGTCACCGGGGTCGAACCCGTCGAAGCTGGGAGCGGCGGCTGCGGAGGGTGGGCCGTCGTACTCGGGGTCGTAAGGTGCCTCCTCCGTCGGCGAGCCGTCCGACCACGAAGATCCCCCGGCCGCCGGCCGTGCCTGCGCCACGCCGCGTGTGCCGGCCAAGGCCGCACGCGCGGCGGCCGCACCACCACCGGAGGCGTCCTTACCGGTACGCGCTGCCGCACGCGCCGCCTCCATGGCAGCCGAGCGGGCGGGCGCCGCGGAGACGGCTGCCCCGCCCAGCGCCGAACCGCCCCCGACCGAACCACCCGCTGGTCGCGCCGCCGAACCAGCGGAGAGCGAAGACCCGCCCGCCCCGACCGACCCCACCGGCGATCCGGCGCGGGCCGGTGTCACGGACGGCCTCACCGGCGATCCGGCGCCGACCGGTGTCACGGACGGCGCCGCTGTGGGACAGCCGCCCGCAGGCTCGGCTCCACCACCCGGCCGGACGGGATCCGGCCAGTCAGACGACGTGTGCGCCGCCGGCGGGTCAGATCGGCCGGCGCCCGGCCTGGCCGGCTCGGGCCAGTCTTCGCCGCCCGCCGCTGAGCCGGCCCGCACCGAACCCGGACGCGAGGGCTCCGCCGACACGGGCGGCCGGACGGGCTCGGGCCATCCACCGTCACCCGCCGCGGAACCACCCGAAGGCGTGGCACCGCCGTCCATGGCAGGAGGCCGAGCAGGCTCGGGCCGAT
Organism: Actinoplanes sp. NPDC049802; assembly: GCF_040656595.1. NCBI lineage: Bacteria > Bacillati > Actinomycetota > Actinomycetes > Micromonosporales > Micromonosporaceae > Actinoplanes > Actinoplanes sp. NPDC049802. The sequence continues at coordinate 45,348 of NZ_JBFAMR010000034.1, read as the reverse complement.
CACCGTCACCGGCCACGGCTCCGCCGGCGGGCGAGACACCACGCTCCGCCACCCCCGGCCCCGCTGGCTCGGGCCAGCCGACATCAACCGTCTCGGACGAGACCCCACGATCTGTCGCCGGGGTCTGTGCGTGCCCGGCCGTCACCGACGGAGCGGGCCTCGACACGTCCGACGAGGCGCCGGGCCGGACCGGCTCGGACCGGCCGGTGTCCGCGGCCGGGCCTCGCCGGTCGCCACCGACGGTCTGCGGAGGCCGCGCGGGCTCCGGCCAGTCGCCGGCGCCCACTGGGTGCGGCCGGTCGTCGCTCTCGGGGGCGTGCGCCCGGGCGCTTCGGTCGGCCGGTGGGCGTGCCGCCGCCGGCCAGTCGTCCTCGCTGTCGGCGGACGGGCCACGCTGAGCCGGACGGGACGGGCGGGGCTCGGACCGGCCGGTGTTGCGCTCCGGGCCGGCGTTGCGCTCCGGTGCGGACGGGTGGGCGGGTCCGGCCGCGCCGGAACGGTTGTCGCCGGCCGGGCCGCGGGCCGGGCCGGAGCCCGGCGGGTCACCCACCTCGCAACGCACCTGCCAGCGACCGCCGAGGGCCTTGCTGAACTCGTCGGCGAGCAGCTCGTTGAGGTTGCGCATGCGGGCGACCAGGCCGGCGGTCGGCGCCGTGATGACCACCGCCTGACCGTCGACGCGACCGAGTGCCACGCCGTGCGACTGGGCCGTGCCGACCCGCTGGTTGGTCTGTGTGAGCTCTTCCCAGACCGCCCGGACCCGGTCGAACTCGGAGACCCGGGGCGCGGGCGGCTCGTCGTCCCACGGGGGCTCTTCGTCGTATCCGGCGTCCATCGGGCGCCGGCCCTCCGCCACACCGTTCCAATCCGGCTCCGGGCCGGCCGACCGCGAAACCGGCCGGGAGGAGGGCGCGGCACCGCCGGCCTGCTGAGCATCGGAGGCGGCACTGTCCGACGAATGCGTGGTCTGGCCGGACCCGGCCGAAGAAGACGCGGCCGCGGCGGCGTCCGCCGAAGAAGCGGTGCCCGAAGCAGGGTCCACTTGACCGTGGACGGTTTGGGCGGCACCGGCCGGCTCCGGGGCGCCCTGCCCGGACACGGACTGCCCGGACACGGACGGGGCAGCCGGGGAGACCGGGCGCACCACAGCCGGGCCGGGCCGGGAGGAGGCGGCCCGGGCCGCGGCCATGGCGGCAGCCTTGGCGCCGCCACCGGCCGCGGCACCCCGGGTCACGTCACCGGTGGGGTCGACGGCTGGCTGCCCACCTCGGACCTCCACGGAGGCAGCCGGGACGCCGGCGGCGGAACCGGAAGCCGGTGGACGGGTGATCCCCTGCTCCAGGCGCTCCAGGCGTTGCAGCAGCGCCGCCGACGACGCCTCCGCGCCCGGCAGCAGCATGCGCGCCGTGAGCAGCTCCAGCAGGAGGCGCGGCGCGGTCGTACCGCGCATCTCCACCAGGCCGTTGTGCACGATGTCGGCGCAGCGGGAGAGGGTGGCCGCGCCCAGCCGGGCGGCCTGGCCGGCCATCGCCTCGAGCTGGTCGGCGGGACCGTCGATGAGGCCCTTGGCGACCGCGTCCGGCACCTGCTGGAGGATGATCAGATCGCGGAGGCGCTCGAGCAGGTCGGAGGCGAAGCGGCGGGGCTCGTGGCCGGCTTCGGCGACCCGGTCGATGGTGGCGTAGGCGGCGGCGCCGTCACCGGTGGCGAGGGCGTCGCACATCTCGTCGATCAGGGCGGCGTCGGTGACGCCGAGCAGGGCGACGGCGCGGCCGTAGGTGACACCCTCCGGCCCGGATCCGGCGATCAGCTGGTCGAGGATCGACAGGGTGTCCCGGGCGCTGCCGCCGCCGGCCCGCACCACCAGCGGAAGCACCGAGGGCTCGACGGTGATGCCCTCGGCGTCGGCGAGCTGCTGCAGGTACGGCCGGAGGACCGCGGGCGGGATGAGCCGGAACGGGTAGTGGTGGGTGCGGGAACGGATGGTGCCGAGCACCTTGTCCGGCTCGGTGGTGGCGAAGATGAACTTCACATACTCCGGGGGCTCCTCGACGAGCTTGAGCAGCGCGTTGAAGCCGGCCGGCGAGACCATGTGCGCCTCGTCGATCACGTAGATCTTGTAGCGGCTGCCGGCGGGCGCGAAGAACGCCTTCTCCCGCAGCTCACGGGCATCGTCGACGCCACCGTGGCTGGCCGCGTCGATCTCGATGACGTCGATCGATCCGGCGCCGTCGTTGGCGAGCGACTTGCAGGAGGCACAGACGCCGCACGGCTCCGGGGTGGGGCCCTGCTCGCAGTTGAGCGAGCGGGCCAGGATGCGGGCGCTGGAGGTCTTGCCGCAGCCGCGTGGACCGGAGAAGAGATAGGCGTGGTTGAGCCGCCCGCTGCGCAGCGCTTGCGACAGCGGCTCCGTGACGTGCTCCTGGCCGATGACCTCGGCGAAGGTGCGCGGACGGTATTTGCGATAGAGGGCGAGAGCCACTCCTGCCACCTCCTGAAGACCGCGTCATTCTCCGTCGAGGGTCTGACAAGAACAAACGGCGTGCCCCGGAAGAGACCGGAAACGAAAGGACCCCCCGTGCACCCGTCAGAGCCCGCTTATCCTTGCTGCCTTCCGGCCCTGGGGAGGTTCACGAGATACACGCCGCACGAGGGGCTGATCGCTAGCCTACCCGGTGCGCCGCGTGCCACGCAGACCCCCTCCCCGTGCGTACCGAACCGGGAAGCGTCTGTATTCTGGCGCACGGAGGATTCGCCTAGAGGCCTAGGGCGCACGCTTGGAAAGCGTGTTGGGTTAACACCCTCACGAGTTCGAATCTCGTATCCTCCGCCAGCTTCGGCAGCGGAAACACGCAAGGCCGGACCCATCGGGTCCGGCCTTCTCGCTACCCGCTTCCCGTGTCCGTTTCGGCTAGCCGGCCTCCGCCGCGCGGCGGAGCGCCTTCTCGATCATCCTGGGTGCCATGGCATCGTCAGGCACGGACAGTTGGATTGCGACCGCGCGCTGGAGGATCAGGTAGCTCTGTCGGCGCGGCTCCGACGGGAACCGATAGATCACCGCTTTCCCCGTCGAACTCTTCCGGGTCGCTCCGCACTTCTCCGCCTGGTCGGCGAGGATGCGAAGGCCTCCGCTGGAAGGTCTACCGAACAGCAGGATGCGCTCCTCGACGGTTTTGCCGGAGGCGCTGAGGAGGGACGTGCCGGCGGCGTAGTAGGCACCCTCGGTGCGATGGCCGGCCCATTCCTCGAACATGAGGTCACTGAGCAGGTCGCAACTCTCCGGCCATGCCGGACCGCCGTCGCATGCTTCGCCGAGGTTGAACGCGTTTCGCCACATCGCGTCCTGCTCGTCCGTCGGCCATGCGTCGCCGGGGGTGAGCAACCAGCGCGGCTTGGTCTCAACGGCGCACGTTGCCGATACAGGCTGCACCAGCGAGGGCTGCCCGGAGGCGACGGCACTCGATGACGCAGTCGGCGCCGTTGAGGGATGGCTGGACGACGGCTGCGCATCGCCGGCGTCACAGGACGTGAGCATGCTTAGTGCCAGCACGGCGCCCACTGCTCGACCGAGGGCTCTCATCAACTGTCCTTAATGATCGGAGGTGGCGGCTACTCGTCACAGTAGATCTTTGGCACGAGCCTTCGACGTGCCGGCCTCCGGCGTTCGCCGCACCACACGGCACCTTCATCCGGATCCGGGTCTTCCGGCCAGCTCTACCAGGGCGAACGTTGAAGGCCGGGCCGATTGCCGGGCCTTCTGTCGTGGTGGCCCCGCCGTGGGGCGTCCAGCGCGGCCGGTCTATTGTCGGTGACGAAAACAGTGCGGGCGAGGGCCGGCTTCCGATCGGAGCCGGCCCTCGCCTTCTTCGGTTCGTCCGGCGATCCGATTGCCGGGTCGGCCGTTCCGTTTGCCCGATTTCGCGGTCGCCTTCGGCGCCGCTGGCGTGACCCACCGCCACAGGATGACCCGCACGCCCGCCGACCACGGTCACCCAGGGCTTTTCCGGCGCGGAGAGACCGTGATTTCGGTACGCCGAACCGGTCCCCGGTCGAGGCCGGCGCCGTTCGCCGTGACGCCCCCGTCCAAGTCGGCGGCTTCTCGACGCCGGGCCACGGTCTAGATCTGAGCGGCCGCTATCGCGTCCTCCACTTCCGGGAAAATCGCGAAATATCGGCTCAGTCCGACCGTCTCCAGCAGTTGAGCGAGGAACGGGTTCGGACCGGCGAAGCTCAGCCACCCCCCGCGCGACGAGATCACCTGTTTGCTGGTGATGAACGCGCTCAGTCCCACCGAATCGCAGAACTTCAGCGCGGTCAGATCGACCACGATCCGCGGCACCGGGCGCTCCAGCAGGCCGGCCAGGGCGGCGTACAGCTGACCGGCGGTGTCGGCGTCGAGTTCGCCGCGCAGGTGCAGCACGGCGACGTCGGAGCGGTGATCGGTGACTGTGGCGTACATGATGATCGGCTTCCTACCAGTGTGATGGGAATTCAGGCTAGATCCAGAACTTCTCCACTCACCGGACAGAGCGTGCGTCAGGCAACACGAACGGGCCGGACCCGCATGGGGTCCGGCCCGTTTCGAGGCTGGCCGGGACAGTCAAGCAATTGCGGCGCAACCTTGGGGGGCTCCTGGCGCGACTCTCGGACTCAGAGCTCGCGCCACCGCCAGCGTGGACCACGCCACGCGTCGGCCAGGATCATCGCTGACGCCTTGCCGGGACACTGCTGCACCTTCGACTTGCCCTCGGGGCCGCCCATCTGGGCTTCAACCTCCCAGACCGCGCCGTCGGTGCGGACGTAGACGTCTCGGCGCGCGAGCCGGACGTCGCCATTCCACCAGTGATGCTCAACTCTCACGTGTCAAATCTAGGACAGACATCGACGAATCTGGGTCGAGTGATTCTGCGAATGTTTCTCGCCGCCCGGTCGGAACCACATTGTCTGATCCGGTGTATTTGACGAGCGTGACTTGCGCAACACCCTATGTATTAGGGCCGTCCCCGGTTGACTACACAACGTGATCCAGGGCCCTGAACTGGGAAGAAACACGGCTGTTACAAAACGCACGCTGATCATGGAGAACAGCCGAACGGATGAGCCACCGCTCACGCTCTCGGCCGATCCGGCAACTGGCGACGGAGCGTAACAGGATCAAGGGCCAAAAGATAGAGAAGCCCGGTCCGATGGACCGGGCTTCTCCAGTGGCGGTGGCGGCGGGATTTGAACCCGCGGAGGGCGTAAACCCTCACACGCTTTCGAGGCGTGCTCCTTAGGCCACTCGGACACACCACCGGGAAGTACGTTACCCGACGCTGGAACGCGCTCGCCGCGGGGTCACCCATAACCCGCCGTCACCGGGCTGACCTGGCAAGATCGAACCTATCTACACGGAAGACGGAGACAACACATGAGCGTGCACATCGGTGGTAAGCCCGGTGACATCGCCGACCGGGTGCTGCTGCCCGGCGATCCGATGCGGGCGAAGTGGATCGCCGAGACCTTCCTGGAGGACCCGGTCTGCTACACCCAGGTCCGGGGAATGCTCGGCTTCACCGGCACCTGGCAGGGCGTCCGGGTCTCGGTCCAGGGCTCCGGCATGGGCATGCCGTCGGCCTCGATCTACACCCACGAGCTGATCAACGAGTACGGCGTGAAGTCGGTCATCCGGATCGGCTCCTGCGGCGCCCTGGCCATGGATCTCAACCTCGGTGACGTGATCGCCGCGATCGGCTCGGCCACCGACTCCAACATGAACCGCGCCCGCTTCGACGGGCTGATCGACTACGCGCCGGTCGCCGACTTCGGTCTGCTGCGCACCGCGGTCGACGTGGCCGAGGCACAGGGTGTGCCGATGCGGGTCGGCCCGATCCTGGCCGCCGACGCCTTCTACACCGACCGTCCCGACCTGTACGACGCTCTCGCCGACTACGGCGTCCTGGCCGTCGAGATGGAGTCGGCCGCGATCTACACCATCGCCGCCCGGTACGGCGCCAAGGCACTGACCATCCTCACCGTCAGCGACCACATCAAGCGTGGTGAGGCGATGGAGTCGGCACAACGCGAGCAGGGCTTCAGCAACATGGTCAAGATCGGCCTCAATACCGCGATCGCTTGACCGGCCGGACGTGGGCGCTGTCGAACGGCGTTCAGACAGCTCTCACGGCCGGCTGAGGTGGATCCCTCAGCGGAAGAAGTCGCGCAGCAGGGTGGCGCACTCGGTTTCCAGGACGCCGCCGTAGACCTCCGGACGGTGGTTGAGGCGGCGATCCCGGACCACGTCCCAGAGCGAGCCCACCGCGCCCGTCTTGGGCTCCCAGGCGCCGAAGACCAGCGTCGACACCCGGGCCAGGACCAGGGCGCCGGCGCACATGGTGCACGGCTCCAGGGTGACCACCAGCGTGCAGCCGTCGAGCCGCCACTCGCCCCGGCGGGCGGCGGCCCGGCGCAGCGCCAGTATCTCGGCGTGCCCGGTGGGGTCGCCGGTGAGTTCACGCTCGTTGCCGGCGGACGCCAACTCGGCGCCGTCCGGTCCGAGGACGATCGCTCCCACCGGGACGTCGCCGGGTGAGGTGGACGCGACGGCGAGCGCGCGCCGCATCCACTCCTCGTGCCGCCTACGGCGTGTCACGCCTCGCGCAGCTCCTCCATCTCGTCACCGCAGCCGATCTTCTGGCAGATCTCGGCGGTGACGTCGGACGGCAGCATCCCCTCCATACCGCACAGGGCGAGCAGGCGCTGCGCGCTCACCCCGAGGTCGCCGAGCAGTTCGGCGTCACCGACCGGGTCGGCGTCCGGCTCGGCCGGTGTGCTGTCCTCATCGCTCGCGGCCAGGTCGTCCAGCCCGAGGGCCGGCGCCTCCACCTCACCGAGCAGTACCGAACCGATCCGCGACTCCTCGGCGAACGCCGAGTCGGACCCGAAGACCCGCAGGTCCTCGCCCTCGTCGAGGCGCAGGATCGCGAGGTACTCGTCGTCGCTCTCGACGAACAACAATGCGAGGTCGGCGTCCGGCTCGGTATCCCGCAGCGCGTCCACCACCTCGTCGATGTCGGCCAAACCTGAAAGGTCCAGCTCCGACGCCGTCCATCCGCTCTTGGCACGGGCGACAGCGGCAGCGAAAATCGACACGATTCCCCCAACGCGACTTTTATCTCTCAGCGCCTGACGGTAGCGGGTGCGGCGGCAGGTGCATCGCGCCACGCCTTGACCGGCTCGAAGTCAGTTCACCAGGCGACGTCGCGTGGCGATCAACTCACGGAGCCTGAGGCCGCGGAGACGTTGTGATGGCATCGACTCACGGGACGACTTCGCCTGGGCGAGTGCCGCCAGCAATTCGAGACGTCGACGGCAGCGATCGGGGTCGAGCCGTTGTGGCGAGGGGGCCATGAAGCCGAGAGTGCCGAGCCGTACGGCGTTCGTCAAGGGTCGATGGCCATCTCGGCAGAACCACTGCTCAGGGCTACCGAGAGGGCACGTGTGGTGGTCGTCTCACCAGAGCGGGAAGTCGTGGGTGGCGACCCAGCGGAGCGTCACGAACAGCAGTGCGATCGACAGGCCGAGGCCACTCGCGACGGCCACTCCGACGGCCACCCCGCGGTCGCCGAGGACGGCCAGAAGCAGGGCGACCAGCCAGGCGGCGACCGCCGCGCCGATGGTCCACCAGGCATACGACGCCAGACTGCTTCCGAGACTGCCGAACAGCACGAACCACGCCGTGGTGGCGGCCAGCCCGGCGAGGACCGGCGCCGCGGTCACCGGATGCGGCTCCCGATAGGTGGGCCGCGGCGGTGGTCCGGAGAACGGCGGGGACGGCTGCGGAAGGTTGCGCGGCGGCAGGTAGCCCGGGGGCGGCGGCTGGGCCGCGGGCCAGGAGCCTTGCCGGTCAGCCATCTGTCGCCCGCCTCCTGTCACGACGTTCCCCGATGCAGCCTAGCCAACCCGTTCATCGGTACGCGGTCTGCACGATTTCCCCTCATCTGCCAGGATGTCGCGGTGCGTTCACTCCGTACCCTCTCTGGTTTGACGATCGCGGCGGTCTGCCTGGCCGGCTGCGGGTCCACCAATGGGTCGGCCACGCCGGCCTCGACCCCGCAGTTCGTGGATCCGGTGGCACCGTCGTCCGCGGCCGGACCGTCGCTGACCGCGTCGGCCCCGGCGGGTGCCGCTCCGAGCGTGAGCACGAAACCGTCCGCGCCGGCGAGCGCGTCCCCGTCGGCGTCGGAGCCGGCCACCACCAAGGTGAAGTACGTCTTCCCGGTGGACGCGCCGAACGTCGACTGGCACAACACCCACTCGAAGTACCCGGCGACCGACCTGTTCGTGAACTGCGGCTCCCGGTTCGTGGCCACCACGAGCGGGCGGGTGCTGGAGGTGAGCCTCACCGACACGTACGTCGAGGGCAAGCCGGACGGGCCGGCCAACGGCGGCCTGTCGGTGTCGATCCTGGGCGACGACGGCGTGCGCTACTACGGCTCGCACCTGAGCAAGGTGCGGTCCGGCATCCGGCCCGGTGTGCGGGTGAAGGCGGGGCAGTTGCTCGGCCTGACCGGCAAGACGGGCAACGCCAACGACGTCTGCCACGTGCACTACGGCATCTCGCCGCCGTGCGCGAAGACCGGCGACTGGAAGGTGCGGCGCGGCGTGGTCTGGCCGTACACCTACCTCGCCTCGTGGCGAGAGAACGGCCAGAAGAGCCCGGTCGCGTCGGTCGCCACCTGGAAGCGCAAGAACAACTGCCAGGCTTAGGCTCTGCGTCGTGAGTACAGCGGTGATCGGTCTCGGGCTGATCGGTGGTTCCCTGCTGCGGGCGCTGGCCGCGGCCGGACACGACGTGGTCGGCTACGACGCCGATCCGGAGACCCGGGAGGCGGCGCGCGCTGCGGGGTTCCGGGTCGCCGGCACGGTGCCGGACGCGATCCGGGGCGCGGAACTGACCGCTCTGGCCGTACCCCTCACGGTGTTGCCTGACGTGATCGCGGAGATGGCCGGTCACGACGGCCTGGTGACCGACGTGACCTCGGTGAAGGGTCCCGTCAGGGACCTGATGAAGGGTTTCCGGTTCGTCGGCGGGCACCCGATGGCCGGCAAGGAGACCTCGGGATTCGCGGCGTCCGATCCGGGCCTGTTCGAGGGCTGCACCTGGGCGCTCTGTCTGGAGCCGCACGGCACCGACCTGGCGGACTGGCTGTTGCTGGCCGGGCTGTTCACCTCGATCGGTGCCCGGGTGGTGCCGGTGACCGCCGCCGAACACGACACCGCGGTGGCGCAGATCAGTCACGTGCCGCATCTGTTCGCGGCTGTGCTGGCCACCCAACTGCTGGCGAACCCGCTGGCCGGGACGCTGGCGGCCGGCTCGTTCCGGGACGCCACCCGGGTCGCCGCGACCCGTCCCGAACTGACCGCGGCGATGTGCGGCGGCAACTGGAGCGCCGTGCATCGGGAGTTGAGCCGGGTGATCGGTGATCTCCAGCAGCTGGAGGAGGACCTGCTGCTCTCGGATCCGGTGTCCGGGCTCTCGACCTACCTGGCGCTCGGCTCACGGGTACGGCGCGCCTGGCCGCCCCCGCCTGGTGCGACGGTGACGGTGGCGGCCGACGTGCAGGCGCTTCTGGCGCTGGGCCGGGCGGGTGGATGGGTGACGTCGGTGAACGGCACCGAGCTTCTCGGAATGCGGCCGGAAACTGACCTCTATCTCTCCTAACGTGATGGGTGACGCCAGCAAGCCACCGCTTAGGAGTTCCGATGCCCGGTCAGGTCCGCCCCGTCACCGATGAGCAGGACGGTCTGCTCGCCTACCTCGCCCAGATGCGTTACGTGATCAAGTTGACCGCGTTCGGGCTCACCCCGGAACAGCTGCGGGCCACGCCGAGCGCCAGCGAGCTCAGCGTCGGCGGGCTGATCAAGCACTGCGCCTCCACCGAGGAGGGCTGGATGACGACCGTGCGTGGAGAGGCGCAGCCGGTCGACTACGAGGCCTACGAGCGCAACTTCACGATGGCCGGCGGGGAGACCGTCGAGGAGTTGTTCGCGTACTACGACCGGGTGGCGGAGTCGACCGAGAAGACGGTCCGGGACATCGCCGACCTCGACCACCCGGTCCCGATCGACCACTCGGTGCCGTGGAACCCGAAGGAGTACGACGCCTGGTCGCTGCGGTGGGTGCTGCTGCACCTGATCCAGGAGACGGCGCGGCACACCGGGCACGCCGACGTGATCCGGCAGACCGTCGACGGCGCCACCGCGTACCCGCTGATGGCGGCCGCCGAAGGCTGGCCCGAGTCCCCGTGGATGAGGCCCTGGACGAAGGAGGGCTAGGGCCTCTCACCCCGGTCCACGCGGATCACCCGGCGATCCGTGACGATCGCGGTGACCAGGTCGTACGGGGTGATGTCGAAGGCCGGGTTCACCGCCTCGCCCCAGGCGGTGACCTCGGCCGGACCCCGGTCCTCGATCTCCACATGGGCGCCCGACGGCGTGTCCACGTCGACGGTGGACTCCGGCGCCACCACGAGGAACGGGATGCCGGCCCGCCGTGCGCCGAGCGCATGCGCGTAGGTCCCGATCTTGTTGATCACGTCGCCGTTGGCGCAGATCCGGTCCGCGCCCAGGATGACCGCGTCCACCTCGCCGCGGGCCATCAGGAACGGCCCGGCCGAGTCCACCGCCACCCGGTGCTCGATACCCCACCGTGTCAGCTCCCATGAGGTGAGCCGGGCGCCCTGCAACAGCGGCCGGGTCTCGCTCGCGATCACCCCGGCCAGCCGGCCACGGTGATGGAGCTCGCCGACCACGCCGAGGGCGGTGCCGATGGTCACCGCGGCCAGCCCGCCGGTGTTGCAGTGGGTGAGCAGCCGGGGGCGGTCCCCGCACAGTTCGGCGACCAGGTCCGCACCGATCCGGGCCATCGCCGCCGACGCCTCGATCTCCTCGTCACGGATCAGGCAGGCCTCGGCCAGCACGGCCTCCGGCCCGTGCGGCAACAGCGCGGCGGCACGACGGGCGCCGCGGGCCAGGTTCACCGCCGTCGGGCGCGCGCTCTCGATCTTTCGTACGGCCACCGACAGCGCCACCGGATCGTCGGAGTGGACACGGGCCGCCAGCGCCACCCCGAAGGCCCCGGCCACGCCGAGCGCCGGGGCGCCGCGCACCGCCAGCGACTGGATCGCGGCGATCAGCTCGCCCACGGTGTGCAGCCGCAGCACCCGCTCCTCGGCCGGCAGGGCCGTCTGGTCGATGATCTCGACGGCCCCGTTGACCCAGTCGATGGTGCGCATCAACGGTCGGCCCGCTCGTTCAGGTGGATCAGGATCTTCTCCAGGGCGTCCTGGCTCTTGCCCAGCTCATCACCGGTCCAGCGGGCCTTGATCCGGACCGTGGAGCCGTCGTGCAGGTCGACCTCGGCGCTGATCGGCACCGGCTTGACGATCCGGGCGGCGGTGATCTCCTCGTACGGCAGGTAGCGGTAGATCTGGGCCAGCGTGGCCGGGTCACTGCCGGCCAGCATCGCCTTGAGCCGCTTCTCGCCGTCGTCGGTGCCCTTGGGCGCGGGCACGAGGACGAGACCGTTGTCCAGGATGATCAGGTCGGTCTCCTGTCCGTCGACGCGTACGTTGGCGAGCGCCCCGATCACGTCCGAGCCGCCGGCGGTGGCACGGGACTCGACGACCCGGGCCGCGTCCACCTTGATGCCGAGCACGCCGAGCCGGTGGCGGGCCTCCTCCACGGTCTCCGGGACGACCGCCAGTGCGGCGATGCCGGAGTAGTCGACCGGCTCGCCGTCCCGGCCGACCAGCCGCGCCGGGGCGGACCAGGAGTGCTGGTATCCGGCCACCCCGGACCGGATGGCGGCCAGGGTGATCAGGTCGTCCATCGGGTCGGCGAAGGCGAGCGCCGCCTCCTTGCGGGTGGCGTCCGGGAAGAACTCGGCGGCCAGTTTGCCCAGCTTGCCGGCGGCGGTCAGGTCGAGGATCTCGGCGAGGCCCGCGTCCGGTACGCCGAGCAGGCGGGCCGCGGACCGGAAGATCCGGTCGGCGCCGCGCTGCTGGGCCGCGGTGATCGAGGCGGCGGTGAACTCCGGCCACGGCAGCACGGTCCGGTCGCCGAAGTCGAAGACCTCGGCCTGCAGGGCCCGTCCGGCCTCGTCGAGGCGGGGCAGCAGGATCGCGGCCGGGCGCCGGTCGGCGGCATGCTGAACCGGGGGCAGCGCCCGCATCGCGGTGATCCGCTCGCCGAGGGCCGGGTGGGTGTCCCACACCGAGGTCTCGTGGTCCGGTTCCATGTCGCGCAGGCCGGCCAGTTCTTCGGTGCGGGCCGCGTGCAGCTGCCCGAAGCCGCCGAAGACGTCGTCCGGGGCGAAGCCGAGTTCGACGCCGCCGTTGATGTAGCGTCCGAAGTAGAAGTTCCAGGCGGTGGCGACGACCGGCAGCTCGCGCATCACGCCGACGGCCGCGTCGGCGCCGGCCACCCGGACCGCCACCTCGTCGGCCTCGAACTCCTGGCGCCGGCCGACCGCGTTGCTGACCAGGCGGAAGAGGCGGCCGTAGCCCTTGAAGACCCAGCCGAAGACGTTGTACCGGCCGACCCGGCTGAGCGTCTCGTGCATGGCGAGCCGGCCGCGGTAGGTGATCGCGCCGAGCCGGGTGTGCGAGCCGGAATAGTGGCCGAGCTCGTGCCCGAGGACGGCCCGCAGCTGGTCCATGGTGAACGTCTGCAGCAGCGGCATGCCCAGGTAGAGCCGGCGGGTGCCGCCGAGCAGGCCGAGCAGTCTGGCGTCCTCGCTGACCGCCGCGTTGACCATCGGCACCAGGCGGATCTCGTCGGGGGCGCGGGTGCCGGCCGAGGCGGCCAGCTCGCGGACCGTCGCCCACAGCTGGGGCGCCTGCTCCGGGCTGATCAGCATGCCGCTCGGCTCGTCCGGTTTGGCGCGGAGGGCCTGCCACAGGCCGGCGACCACCGCGCCGACCGCGGCCAGCAGCAGCCAGCTGAGCTTGGCCGCGCCGGCGCCGTGCATGTGCGACCAGATCTCGTAGAGCAGCCAGCCGACGAGGGCGAGCTGCAACAGTCCCAGCACGTAGAAGCCGACGAGCATCGCCACCGAGACGGCGGCGCGCAGCGTAGTGGACATGACGGCGTGTTCCCTTCCCCCGGGCCGCCCGTCCGGGCGGCCGTCGGAAGATACCGACTTCGATATCGGACCGGCAAGATCCGTTCGAGGCCATAGGCTGCGGTTATGGCTACTCGTGATCCGGTCGCCGATCTGCGGCGCATCGCGTTCCTGTTGGAGCGGGCCAACGAGGCGACGTACCGGGTGCGCGCCTTCCGGTCGGCGGCCGCGACGGTGGCCGCGACCTCGCCCGACGAGCTGGCCGCCCGGGTCGAGGCGGGCACGCTGGCGAAGCTGCCCGGCATCGGCGACGTGACCGCGCGCTGCGTGGCCGAGTCGCTGGCCGGGGAGGAGCCGGTCTACCTGCGCCGGCTGGCCGCCACCGAGGGCGCCGATCTGCCGGCCGCGGCCGCCGCGCTGCGGTCCGCGCTGCGCGGCGACTGCCATGTGCACTCGGACTGGTCGGACGGCGGCTCACCGATCGAGGAGGTGGCGCTGGCCGCCGCCGATCTCGGCCACGAGTACTTCGTGCTGACCGACCACTCGCCGCGGCTCACCGTGGCCCGCGGGCTGACCGCCGACCGGCTGCGGCGTCAACTCGATCACGTGGCGATGGTGAACGAGGCGCTGCCCGAGGGGTTCCGCATCCTCACCGGCATCGAGGTGGACATCCTCGACGACGGGAGCCTGGACCAGGAGGAGGAGCTGTTGGCCCGGCTCGACGTGGTGGTCGGATCGGTGCACAGCAGGCTGCGCGACGATGCGGCCCGGATGACGCGGCGGATGGTGGCCGCGATCGGCAACCCGCATCTCGACATCCTCGGCCACATGACCGGGCGCAAGGTGGCGGCGGCCGGCGAGGGCGACGCCGCGCACCGCCGGGCCCGGACCAGGCCGCCCAGCGAGTTCGATCTGGAGAAGGTGCTGGCCGCCTGCCTCGACCACGGCAAAGCCATCGAGATCAACTCTCGGCCGGACCGGCTCGACCCACCGAAGCGGATGCTCACCGTCGCGGTGGAGGCGGGCTGCGTGTTCAGCATCGACACCGACGCGCACGCCCCCGGCCAGCTGGACTGGCTGGATTTCGGCTGCGAGCGGGCCGCGCTGTGCGGGGTGCCGGCCGGCCGGGTGGTGAACACCTGGACGGCCGAACGGCTGCTGGAGTGGACCGGATCACACGGTTGAGATCGGCGTAGGGTCGGCGGCGTGGGACGAATTGACGAACTCGCGAACCGATACGTCGACGAATGGGCCGCGCTCAATCCGACCGGTGCCACCGCGGCCGGCATAGCGGGCTACGGGGACAAGACCGACGACCTCTCGCCGGAGGGGTTCGAGGCGCAGGCCGAACTGCTCCGCCGGACCATCAACGATCTGGACGTGACCGAGCCGGAGCACGAATCCGAACAGGTCGCCAAGGACGCCATGATGGAGCGCCTGGGGCTCCAGCTGGCGCAGTACGACGCCGGCTATGTGAGCACCGACATCAGTGTCATCACCAGCGCCCTGCACGAGCTGCGGATGGTCCTCGACGTCATGCCCACCGAGGGTGAGCAGGCGGTCGCCGACATCACCGCCCGGCTGAACGCCTTTCCGCACGCCCTGGCGCAGTACCGGCGGACCCTGCTCGAGGGCGCCGACGCCGGCCGGGTCAGCGCCCGGGCGCAGTTGCTGGCCGTGGCCGAGCAGTGCGAGGCGTGGACCGATCCGGCGCGTGACGACTTCTTCCACGGCCTGGCCCGGCGGCTCGGCGCGTCCGGCGGTCTGGCCAGGGAGCTGGAACGGGGCGCGGCGGCGGCCACCGCGGCGACCGCCGGCTTCGGCGATTTCCTGCGCGGCGAGCTGGCCCCGCGCGGGCGGGAGAAGGAGGCGGCCGGACCCGAGCGGTACGCGCTGGCCTCCCAGTACTTCCTCGGCGCCAAGGTGGATCTGCTGGAGACGTACCTCTGGGGCTTCGCCGAGCTGGACCGCCTGGAGCGGGAGATGCGCGCCGTGTCGGCGGTGATCGCCGGCGCCGGGGCGTCGGTGGACGAGGCGGTGGCCGTCCTGGACGCCGACCCGGCCCGCAGCATCCGCGGCAAGGAGGCGTTCCGGGACTGGATGCAGGCTCTCTCCGACCGGGCGATCACCGATCTGAACGGCGTGCACTTCGACATCGAGGGCCCGGCTCAGAAGCTGGAGTGCTGCCTCACCCCGACCAGCGACGGCGGCATCTACTACACCGGCCCGAGCGAGGACTTCTCCCGTCCCGGCCGGATGTGGTGGGCGGTGCCGGAGGGCCAGGAGGTCTTCTCCACCTGGCGGGAGGTGACCACCGTCTACCACGAGGGTGTGCCCGGTCATCACCTCCAGGTCAGCCAGACCCTGCTGCGGGCCGACCGGCTGAACCGGTATCAGCGGCTGCTGTGCTGGTGTTCCGGGCACGGCGAGGGCTGGGCCCTGTACGCCGAGCGCCTGATGGACGAACTGGGTCACCTGACCGATCCGGGCGACAGACTCGGCATGCTCGACGGTCAGGCGCTGCGGGCCGCCCGGGTGATCGTCGACATCGGCATGCACCTCGAGCTTGCGATCCCGCGGGACAATTCGTTCGGTTTCCACCCGGGTGAGCGATGGACGCGGGAGTTGGGCTGGGAGTTTCTGCGCGCGCACACCCGGCTGCCGGACGAGGTCCTGCGGTTCGAGTGGAAACGCTATCTGGGGTGGCCGGGGCAGGCGCCCGCGTACAAGGTGGGCGAGCGGATCTGGTTGCAGGCTCGCGACGAGGCAAAGGTTCGTAAGGGAAGTGATTTCGACCTCAAGGCGTTCCACCGGGACGCTCTCGATCTGGGGTCGCTGGGGCTCGATCCGCTCCGAAAGGCACTGGCCAGGATTTGAGTCATTCGGGTCTCTCCGTACCGAAACCGGGACGGAGAGACCCGCCCTTCAGTATTTGATTCACTACTCTAAGTGCGTTTTTCCCGCTGAGCGATCGTTCAGATACGTTCCGTGAATGCATCTCCGCTTAGATGTAACAAATCCGAAGTAGAACTCATATTCACGTCCCGCCTAGGGGACGGATACGATCTCCCGCGGCGCTCCTCACTTAGTTCCGGAAGCCATGTGGACTGGGCCTTTCTCGATCTGGCCACAGCCTTGGCGTTCGTACAGCGAAGTCGGCAGTGTCGCGTATCCCCCGATCAGCCGAGCGAACTCTGACCCTTGGAAAGGGGTTTTCTGAGGATTTCTCGGATAGATTGACCCGGATCGGTGCGCCCGCATGGCTACTCTCCGTAGCCCCCCCATTGGCCCATCGCGTGTGCATGGCGGAGGACTAAAGCAATGTCAGTCTCGGTGAACGGCCGGCGAACGCGTTTACGCTCCGCCCTCGCGGTGGTGCTGACGGTTCTCGTCGTGCTGCCGACCGCAGCCCTGTTCCTGCGCGTCCTGAACGAGAACACCACTCTGCGGGACGAGACAGAGCTCAAACAGAAGGGCGTCGAGTACCTCGCGGCGCTGGCCCCGCTGGTCAGCGCGCTCGCCGAGTCGCAGTCACAGGCTCTCCAGGGCGTCTCCGCCGAGCCCGCCTCGCTGACCGCCGCGGTCGCGCGCGTGCAGGGGCTGGACGAGCGCCTCGGTGAAGACCTGGACACCACCAGCCGCTGGTCCGGCCTCAAGGAGAAGATCGGCCGCCTGCCCGGCATCTCCGGGTCCTCGCAGACGATCTACGACTCCCACGTCGAGGTCGGCGAGCTGGCCCTCGAGCTGTACGGCGAGATCCGGGAGAGCACGAAGCTCAACATGGACCCGCAGAGCGACATCTGGTTCCTGCAGGAGACCATCACGGTGAACATGCCGGAGGCGGTCACCAACGTCAGCCGGATGAGCGACTCGGCCAACATGCTGGCCGGCGCCAACCAGCGCCAGCGGGCCGCGCTCCAGGTGCAGCTCGGTGTCGCCGTCTCGAACGTCGAGGACAGCGTCGCGGAGCTGACCGACAACCTCCAGGCCGCCGCCGAGGACACCGAGAGCTCGACCCTCGCCGGTAACCTGGTGAGCAACCTCGACTCGTTCCGCCGCGGCATCGAGGCCGCCAACCGTGGCGCCAACTTCGGTGGCAACCCGGACGTCTCGACGCTGGTGACCGCGCAGAGCACACTCTCCACCGCGCTGAACGCGCTGACCACGGTGACCCTCAAGGAGATGTCGACGCTGCTCGACGAGCGCAGCGACGAACTCCGGGTCCGCCAGATCGAGGCCTGGGCCCTGCTGGGCGTCTCCGTCGTGCTGCTGCTGGTCGCGGCCTTCTGGACCCGGAGCCGCGCCGTCAAGGTCAGCGACTCGGCCGACGCCGGCCGGGACGTCTCGGTGCGCGACGACAGCACCGGCCCCGGCTCGCCGCCGGCGGGCGCGCACAGCGCCGGTCCGTACGACTCGGCTCCCAACTACGGCGGCAGCGCTACTGGGCGGGAGCGTTCCAGTGCTCTTCGGTAAGTTCCGCATCCTGGGCAAACTCGCCCTGCTGGTGCTCGTACCGCTGCTCGGGGTCCTCGGCCTCAGCATCCCGGTCATCTACGAACGCGTCGACGCGGCCCGGATCGCGGAGAACACCTCGGACACCGTTGTGCGGGCCACCTCGGTGAGTGCGGCCCTGATCGAGCTCCAGGAGGAACGGCTGCTCTCGGTCGGCTTCCTGCTCGGCCTGGTCGACCAGACCGCGTTGGTCCTGCAGAGCGCCGAGGCCGCCGACATGGTGGCCGAGCTGGCCGAGGACGAGGACGCCCCGATCGAGCTGCGCCGTGCCGTCACCGGCGCGGCCCGCCTCAACAGCACCCGGCAGAACGTGCTGAACCGGACGATCGGTGCCACGGACGTCGTCGACGACTTCACCGGCGCGATCACCCCGCTGATCGACGGTCTCGGCCTGACCACCAGCGCCGACCTCACCACCGAAACCGGCCAGCAGGTGTACGCCCTGGAACGCGCCATGCGTTCCGACGACCTGATCAGCCAGGCCTCCTGCTACCTGGCCGCGGCCGCGGTGGCGGCCAAGAACCCGCAGGACGCCAGCCTGCTGCTGAGCAAGTTCAACGCGGTGTTCAGCCAGATCTCGGCGATCATCACCTCGTCGAAGGTCTACTTCACCGACGCGCAGTACAAGCTCTACCTGAACACTCAGCAGGCGTTCGCCTCCCGGGTCGGCCCCAAGTTCAACACCGCCCTGGAGCAGAACCCGACCCAGGCCCTCAAGGGCCTGCGGATCAAGACGCTCTACCCGTCGCTGCAGTCGGTGACGATCCTCGGTAGCTTCGTCGAGCAGCGTGTGGCCCAGGACGTGGACATCACGGTGAACACGAACCGGGAGAGCGCCATCCGGCAGGCGATCCTCCTCGGTGGTGGCACGTTCCTGCTGCTCATCCTGGTCATCACGCTCTCCATCTTCATGGCCCGCGCGGTCGCCCGGCCGCTGCGCCGCCTGACCGTCTCGGCCGACCGGATCGCCCGCGCCGCCGAGTCGGAGCTGGAGCGCGTGGCCGACGACGAGGCCGAGGCCCAGGTCCGGCCGATTCGACTCGACCCGGTCGACGTCGAGGCCCAGGACGAGATCGGTGACCTGGCCCGCGCGTTCGACCGCGTGCAGACCACCGCCGCCCGGCTGGTGGAGCGCCAGGTTCTCGGCCGCCGTAACGTCGCCCAGATGTTCGGCCACGTCGGCCGTCGTACGCAGAACCTGGTCGGCCGTCAGCTGAGCCTGATCGACTCTCTGGAGCGCAAGGAGACCGACAGCGACCGCCTCCGCGAGCTGTACCGGCTGGACCACATGTCCAGTCGTCTGCGCCGGAACGCGTCCGCGCTGGTCGTGCTCTCCGGTGGCGCCGGCGCGAACGAGCACATGGCACCGCTGGCCCTCTCCGACGTGGTGCGACTCGCCCTCGGTGAGATCGAGGACTACACCCGTGTCGAGGTGGACATCCCCGAGGACATCGTCGTGGTCCCGGCCATCCTGGCCGACCTGACGCTGCTCCTGGCCGAGCTGCTGGAGAACGCCACCTCGTTCTCCCCGCCGCACACCACCGTCACGGTCACCGCCGACGAGCTGCGTGGCGGCGCCCGCCTCGCGATCATCGACCACGGCCTGGGCCTCGCACCCGAGCGTCTGGCCGAGGAGAACGCGCGACTGACCCGCCGTGAGCGTCTCGACCTGGCGCCCACCGAGGTTCTGGGTCTCTTCGTGGTCGGCCGGCTCGCCCGCCGGCACGGCGTCGAGGTGACCCTCACCGACACGCCCGACGGCGGTCTGACCGCCTGGATCGACCTGAACCCCTCGCACCTGGTCACCCGGGTGGAGAACCTCAGCGCGATCCCGGCGCCGAGCTACCCGTCGCCGGTTCCGGCCGCCGCCTTCCCGTCCGCCCCGGTTCAACCGCGGATCCAGGCCCCGGAGCCGGTCGCCCCGGCGCCCGCCTATTCGGGCGCCCTGCGGGGCAACACCACCGAGGTCGCGATCGCCAGCGGCGCGGTCCGTTCGGTGCCGGGCAGCCAGCAGCCGTTCGACCCGGTGGTGCTCGGACGGGCCACCGAGATCGTCGAGGCGGGCCAGTCGTGGAACGCGTTCGGTGCGCAGACCGCGCCGGCCCTCGACCCGGCCCCGGCACAGGACCTGTACGCGGGACAGCCGGTCTACGACGCCGAGCCGGTGTACTCGCCGCGCCCGGCCTACCAGGAGCCGGCGCCCGCCTACGACCTGGGCACCCCGGTGGCCGGCCGCGTCCCGAACGCGCTGCCGGAACTGCCCGCCGGGAAGTCGTCCTGGAACACCCCGATGCCTTCGGAGACCGCCTGGGCCCCGGCCGCCATCCCGGCGCCGGTCAGCCCGGAGCCGTACACGCCGGAGCCGTACACGCCGGAGCCGTACACGCCGGAGCCGGTCGCCGCTCCGGCTACGCACCGGGAGGAATCCGCCGCCCCGCTGCGCCGCCGGGTTCCCGGCAGCCAGCTCCCGGCCGCGGACACCACGGTTCAGCGGATGGCCGTGCCCACCACGCAGGACGACGCGCTGGCGGCCCGGGCCATGTTCGACGCTTTCGAGGCGGGTGTCAGCCGGGCCCACGGCGACATCAGCGACACCAGCGTCTCGATGCAGGCTCCCCACCTCAGTGCTCCGGCATGGGAAACCCCGGCTCCGGCGTGGGACACTCCCGCTCCGGCCTGGGAGGAGCCCGCTCCCGCATGGGAACCGCCGCCCGCGCCGGTGGCTCCGCCGGCGCCGCCGTCGTCCAACGGTGGCGCACCGCTGACCCGTCGCGTGCCGGGCGCCACCCTGCCTCGCGACGAGATGCATCAACCGATCACCCCGCCGGCCCCGGCCACGCTCGACCCCGAGGCCGCCCGAGCCCTGATGGATCAGTTCGAGTACGGGGTCGCACTCGCACTGAATGAGAGTCAGCCACAACACGAGGGACAACCGCGATGACTTCCCCCTACTCCACCGCGCAAAGTCAGCTCAGCGCCGAGGCCAAAACCTTCAACTGGCTGCTGGACTCGTTCACCTCCGGTACAGCGGGCGTGATCGAGGCCATCGCGGTCTCCTCGGACGGCCTCCTGATGGCCATGTCCGCGATCAAGGACCGGCCCAACGCCGAGCGTCTCGCGGCCGTGGTCTCCGGCTTGACCAGCCTCGCCGGTGGTGCGGCGAGCTGGTACCGGCTGGGCGCCCTGAACCGGGTCATCATCGACATGGCCGACGGCTACCTGCTGGTGACCGCGATCAGCGCCGGCTCGGTGCTGGGTGTCATCGCCGACCGTTCCGCGAACCTGGGCACCCTGGCGTACGAGATGACTCTCTTCGCGACCCGTGCCGGCGGTGCTCTGAGCCCGCGCCTGATCGCCGAGCTGAAAAACGCGGTTCAGCAGTGACCTACCCGGACCCCGACGAACCGGTGCCTCCGGCGCGACCCGGAGTCCGGCCGTTCCTGCAATCCGGTCCTCAGCACTCGACCGGCGGCTACACCCCCACCGGGGAACACCCGCCGGTCGAGGCATCGACCAATACGCTGCGCCCGTTCGTCATCACGGCCGGGCGAACCGATGGAAGCGATCCCGACATCGGTATGGAGACTCAGGTGACGCTGGTGCCCGGTGCACCGCCGTCCCGGCTCTCTCCGGAAACCAGGGCGATTGTGGCTCTCTGCGAGGAGAGCCCGATTTCGGTAGCCGAGATCTCCGCACGCCTTCGCCTGCACCTGGGCGTGACCCGAATCCTGGTCGGCGACCTACGCGCCTCCGGCCAGCTCGACGTCCACGTGCTGGACAACGACACACCTGACCCCGAGACCATCATGCGAGTGATCCGTGGACTTCGATCCATCAGCTAACCGCGTCGTCGCCACCGCGCGCATACCCGGCGTACCGGAGCCCAAGAAGGCCCCGGTACCGGTAAAGATCATCGTGGCCGGCGGCTTCGGGGTCGGCAAGACGACCACCGTGGGCGCCATCTCCGAGATCTCGCCACTGACCACCGAGGCCGAGATGACCTCGGAGTCCGTCGGCATCGACAACCCCGGTCAGGCGACCATGAAGACCGGCACCACGGTCGCGATGGACTTCGGCGTCCTCACCATCGACCAGACGCTCAAGCTCTACATCTTCGGTACGCCCGGACAGACCCGTTTCGCCTTCATGTGGGACGATCTGGTCCGCGGCGCCCTGGGTGCGCTGGTTGTGGTGGACACCAACCGGATCGACGACTGTTATCCGGCAGTCGACTACTTCGAGCGCCAGGGTCTCCCGTTCGTGGTCGGTATCAACACCTTCAACGGGCAGATGTCCTACAGCATCGACGAGGTCCGGTGGGCCCTCGCGGTCCGCGAGGACGTTCCGGTCATATCCTTCGACGCACGGTTCCGAGCATCCGTGCGGGACGCCCTTCTCGTGGTGCTGGACCAGGCACTCGACAAGGCGATCCGGATGAAGTCGTAGGGTGTGACCGGGCGCCCGGTCACGGATTCCGCCGCGAACCCCGGGCGGGACGGTTCCCAAACCGGCCCGTGGAGGAGCAGAGTGGAAACCGGGCGGCCGCGTTAGAAAGAGGACGGTGACGTGCGAGGCGGACTGGACGACGCGCTCGACAAGCTCGCCCGGCGCGATGAGCTGAGGCGCCGTGCCGCCGGGGAGCACAACGGCACTCCGCCCGCGGTGACGGAGCTGGTCGAGGCGATCGCGGCCGTGGTGGCCCGCAATCCGCAGCTCGGCGTCACGGTCGGCGTGGAGGGCGCGGGCGACCCGGTGCTGCTGCATTTCTCGTTCATCGACGGGACGGTCCAGGTCAGCGCCGACAATCGGGTCGCCGCCCGGGCCACCGAGCCCGCTCCCCGGCACGCCGATTTCGAGATCGAGGTCGAGGAGCCGGCCGCGGAGCCGCCGCCCGTTCCGCGGGCCAGCCGCGACGATCAGGACCGCTTCGGCCCCACCGACTTCGAGTACACAGAGCCCGCCTACGACGAGCCGAGCACGGCCGAGCAGCCTTTCGTCGCGAGCCGGCACGAGCAGGCGTTCGGCCACGATCCGGCTGGCTACGCCGACCAGGGCAACACCACGCCGCATCCGTTCGCGCCGATGCCGCCCCCGCAGGTGCCGCCGCAGGCGCCGCCTCGTTCGTTCGCTGCCGCGCAGCCCTCGCAGGCCTATGCGGAGCCGCCGCTGCGCCCGGCGGCCTTCGCCGCCCAGCACGCCGAGCCGGCCGAGCCGCAGCCGGGTTTCCCGGAGCCGCTGCCGGAGCCGATCCCGCTGCAGGTGGAGCGGCCCGAGGAGACCGAGCTGGCGGCCCGCCGCCTGGCCGCCATGTTGCGGGACAATCCCACACTGCTCGACGGCCCGCAGTAACACCGTTACTGACGGTAACTTTTGTGCCGCGACCGGCCAGGTCACTCTAAGTAGTCGAATGCTCGCTTTCTGCGTGTTGAGTTCGGGCGCGATTCGCGCCCGAACTCAACACGCAATTGTTTGATACGCGCCCGGTTTCGCCAGGCCCGCGCGGTCTGAGATGTCTGGGTTAGACCGTTTGGTCGGTCTCCTCCTCCGTTCCGCTCAGCGCCCTTGAGTCACGCTGGGTAGCGCCTTAATGTCCTGTTACGTCCAAGAGCGCGGCCCACCTCGCTCAGGTTGGGACACGGACAGTTACCGCGCTGGGGAGGCTTCGATGACCGCGTCAGAGAGCTGGCTGATCGTGATCGTGGGCTACGCCTTCCTGCTGGCGTGGCCGCTGTCCACCGTCATCCTGATGTGGTTCGGCCTGCGTTACATCGGCACCCACCGCGCCAAGGTGGTCAACCGGGCCCGCTCCGGCGGCGAGGGCCGGCCCGACCACTTCTGGATCATCGTCCCGGCGCTGAACGAGGAGGCGGTGGTGGCCAACACCGTCGGCGCCGCCCTCGAACTGCGCGGCCCGGCCGGCACGCTGTCCCGGGTCCTGGTCGTCGACGACGGCTCGGACGACCGCACCCCCGAGGTCCTCGCCGGCATCGACCACCCCCGCCTGCACGTCATGCGCCGTGAGCTGCCCGAGGCACGGCAGGGCAAGGGCGAGGCGCTGAACGCCGCCTACCGGCACATCTCGATGCTCACCGCCGAAGCAGGCGTGGCACCCGAACGGGTGGTCGTCGGCATCATCGACGGCGACGGCCAGGGCAGCGAGAACATCCTGGTCGAGGTGTCCCGGCTGATGCGCGACACCCGGGTCGGCGCGGTCCAGGTGCAGGTCCGGATCCGCAACCGCAACCGCATCCTCGGCGCCGTCCAGGACCTCGAGTTCGGCGCGATCGTGGACGCCTGCCAGAACCTGCGCGACGCCCTGGACACCGTCGGGCTGGGCGGCAACGGCCAGTTCAGCCGGCTCTCCGCCTTGCAGGCGCTGGGATCCGCGCCCTGGTCCAGCTGCCTCGTCGAGGACCTCGAACTCGGCCTGCGGATGCACCTCGGCGGCGTCGCCGTCCGGTACACCTCGCGCGCCTCGGTCACCCAGCAGGCGGTCGTCGACGTACGGCGGCTGACCCGGCAACGGACCCGCTGGGCACAGGGCAACATGCAGTGCGCCCGCTACCTCGGCCGGCTCTTCTCGTCGCCGCGGATCGCCCGGGTCGCCCTCGCCGAGATGCTGCACTACCTGCTGTCCCCGTGGGCCAACGCGATGGTCACCGTGGTGCTCATCGGCACCGGCATCGCGGGGCTGGGCGGCCTGCTGATCGGTCACCCGATCGCCTTCCTGCCGACCTGGGCCGCCCTGGCCGAGAGCGGCGGCGTCTGGCTCGCGGTCACCACGTTCCCGGGGCTGCTCTGGGTGCTGGTGCACAAGCGGAAGCTCGGCGACGAACGTACGCACCGGATGCTGGCCGCCGCCGTCGCGTACCCCGCGTTTCTGATCCTGGGTCTGGCCGCCACCTACCGCGCCCTCGGCCGGCAGGCCAGCGGCCGCCAGGCCTGGGCCAAGACCGAACGCCTCGCCGAAGAACCCGTCGCTCTCCCCGCCTGAGATCCCTCGAGAGAAGGCTCCCCATGTCCCGTCGTGAAGTCCACCTGGTCGGCGGCACCCGCCCCGAGGCCGTCAAACTCGCCCCGGTCGCTCTCGCCATGCGCGAGGCCGGGCTGCTCACGCCGGTTCTGCTGGCCAGCGGTCAGCATCCCACGATGGTCACGCAGGCGCTCGCCGCGTTCGGTCTCGAGCCGGACATCACGCTGTCGGTGGAGCGGTCCACCGGCGGCCAGGCCGAGCTGCTCACCGCGATGATCCGCGAGCTGGACGAGCTGTGGTCGGTACGCACCCCGGCCGCCGTGATCGTGCAGGGCGACACCACCACCAGCCTGGCCGGCGCGCTGGCCGCGTTCTGGCGCCGCATCCCGGTCGTCCACCTGGAGGCCGGCCTGCGCTCCGGCGACCTGGGTTCGCCGTTCCCGGAGGAGGGCAACCGCCGCCTGGTCGCCCAGGTCACCGCCCTGCACCTGGCGCCCACCCCGCTGGCCGCGATGAACCTGCTGGACGAGCGGATCCCGGCCGGCGACGTGCTGATCACCGGCAACACCGTGGTGGACGCGACCCTCGCGGTCGCCGGCCGGCGGCTGCCGTTCGAGAACCCGGCCGTCGCGGCGGCCCGCGCGGCCGGCACGAACCGCCTGATCCTGGTGACCGCGCACCGCCGTGAGTCGTGGGGCGAGCCGCTGGACCGGATCCTCGCCGCCGTCCGCGAACTGGTGGCCCGGTACGACGACATCGACGTGATCCTGCCGAGCCACCCGAACCCGGCGGTCCGGTCCCAGGTCGACGCCGCGCTGGCCGGGGTGGAGCGGGTGACGGTCACCGGCCCGCTGCCCTACCCGGATCTGTCCCGGCTGCTGTCCGAGGCGTACCTGGTGCTCACCGACTCGGGCGGCATCCAGGAGGAGGCCCCGTCGTTCGGGGTGCCGGCGCTGGTGCTGCGGGAGGTCACCGAACGGGTCGAGTCGCTGCACGCCGGCTGCGCCAAGCTGGTCGGCTCGGACACCGCGCTGATCGTGTCGGAGGCGTCCGCGCTGCTGGACAGCCGGGTCCGGCGCGACTCCATGACGGCCGGCGGGAACCCGTACGGCGACGGCCTGGCCGCCCGGCGCACCGCGCAGGCCACCGCCGCCCTCCTGGGTCTCGCACCCGCGCCCGAGGCCATGCCCGTCGCCCAGCACACCGCCCTCACCACCGGAGCCGTCGCCTGATGCGTAACACCGCCATCTCCCGCCGCAGTATCCTGGCCGCCGGCGCGGCCGCCGCGGTCGCCACCGTCGGCTACAACGTGATCGAGGCGGGCGCCGCGACCGCGGCCGTCCGGACCGGCAAGGCCGCGCCCGGCGGCGGCACCGCCAAGACCCTGATCCTGTACGACACCACCGGCGACTACGGCTGGCTCGGCGAGGTCTACGCCACCCAGACGGCGAATCTGGCCTCACACTTCGGCTCGTGGACGGCCGCGCCGGTGGCGGCCTACCGGGCCGGCGATCTGAGGAACCACACCGCGGTGATCTACCTGGGTTCGACCTACGACGAGCCGCTGCCGGCCGCGTTCCTGGCCGACGTGCTGGCCACCACCAAGCCGGTGATCTGGGTCCGCGACAACGTCTGGCAGCTGTCCGCACTGGACGGTTTCGCCGCGAAGCACGGTTTCACCAGTGGGCTCTACGACTTCCGGGACGTCGCCGAGGTCACCTACAAGGGCCGGGTCCTGACCCGCGCCGCCGACAACAGGTCCGGCCTGATGAACCTCACGATCGGCGACGCCGGCAAGGTGACCACGCTGGCGTCGGCCGGCGACCTGCCGTGGGCGGTCCGCTCGGGCAACCTCACCTACGTCGGTGAGATCCCGTTCTCGTACGTGACGCACGACGACCGCTACCTGATCTTCGCGGACCTGCTGTTCGACGCCCTCGCCCCGGCCACCGCCGAGCGGCACCGGGCGCTGATCCGCATCGAGGACGTCGGCCCGGACGCCGACCCCGAGCAGTTGCGGGCGATCGCCGACTACCTGTCGTCGGTGAAGGTGCCGTTCACCGTGGCGGTCTACCCCCGCTACCGCAACCCGGCCGACGGCGAGGACTACACCCTGCTGAAACGGCCGCAGGTGGTGGCCGCGCTGCGGTACATGCAGAGCCGGGGCGGGACGCTGCTCATGCACGGCTACACCCACCAGTACGGCACGGTCGCCAACCCGTACGACGGGGCCAGCGGGAACGACTTCGAGTTCTACACGGCGCACGTCGACGCGGCGGACCGGGTGATCTACGACGGCCCGGTACGGGAGGACTCGGTCGCCTGGGCCACCGCCCGGATGGTCACGTCCGGGGCGCTGTTCGTGTCGGCCGGCCTGGGCGCCCCGTCGATCTTCGAGTTCCCGCACTACGCCGCCAGCCCGGCCGACTATCAGGCGGTGCACCGGCTCTTCGGCAAGCGGTACGACCGCGGCCTGTACTTCCCGGGTGTGCTGACCGGCGGCGGCTACGACTACACGCGCCAGTTCGGGCAGTTCTTCCCGTACACGGTCCGGGACGTCTACGGCTCGGTCGTGGTGCCGGAGAACATCGGCAACGTGGAGCCGGAGGCGTACAACACGCACCCGGTTCGGCTGCCGGCCGACCTGATCGCCAGCGCGGAGCGCAACCTGGTGGTCCGTGACGGTGTGGCCAGCTTCTTCTACCACCCGTATCTCGGCACCGAGCACTTGAGGGAGCTGGTTCCGGGCATCATCAGGACCGGCTACACGTTCGTGAGCGCCGGCACCATGCTGAACGGCTGAGAACCTTGGACGTGGTGGACTTCTGGGCCCGGTCCTGGACCAGCGACGACCTGCCCGGGGCGAGGAGGCTGCTCGCCCCGGACGTGGAGGCCGAGTGGAATCTCGACGCCCCGGTGGACGACGAGGAACTGCTGCAGGTGCTGCACCGGATCGCCGCCTTCGCGGACAGCGTCACGGTGGTCGCCCGGACCGACGCGGTGGACGGATCGGCGCTGGTCTACGACCTGGTGGCGCCGTTCGGCACGGCTCGCCTGGTCGAGTTCCTCGGTGTCGAGGGGCAGCGGATCAACGAGGTGCGGCACGTGTACGACGTGACCGCGGTCGATCGGTTCTTTCCGGGCCTGTACGCCGATTAGGCCGTTTCCTGACCTGAATCGTCGGTAGCGTGCGGTCCATGGCATACGACTTCCAAACCGTCGTGGACTGCACCGAACCGCACACACTCGCCGACTGGTGGGCCGAGACCCTCGAGTGGAACGTGGAGCCCCAGGACGAGGCGTTCATCAAGGACATGGTCGCCAAGGGGTTCGCCACCGACGAGGACACCACCCACCACCGGGGCAGGCTGGTGTGGCGGACCGGCTCCGCGATCCGGCATCCGGAGACGGACCGGCGGATGCTCTTCCAGTACGACGCCGCCGCCAAGACCGTGAAGAACCGGACGCACATCGACGTCTTCGTCGGCGCCGACAACCGTGACGCCGTGCGCGACCGGCTGGTCGAGCGCGGCGCGACGTTCCTCTGGGCCGGCCGGCAGGGCCCGCACTCGTGGCTGACGATGGCCGACCCGGAAGGCAACGAGTTCTGCATCACCTGACCGGCCCGAAAGATCCATGAACATCAGCACCGCGGGGCGCCGTCCGGGGCCGTCCGGAGTCGCGGGACGCGCCCCGGCAACGCCGTCAGCGGCCGGAACGTCGATCTCCCCGAGTGACATTCCGGCACCGTGACATCGGATCTCCGTGTTTCCCGCCGCACGTCGTATCCTGTGGCCCATGGCCACCCGGCTGCGTGCGGACGCCCGCCGTAACCGCGCAGCCCTGCTCGCCGCGGCGCGCGAGGTCTTCGCCGAGCAGGGCCTAGACGCGTCGCTCGACGAGATCGCCCGGCGGGCCGGCGTCGGCAACGCCACCCTCTACCGGCGTTTCCCGAGCCGCCGCCATCTGATCGCCGAGGTCTTCGCGAGCCACATGACCGCCGCGGTTCATCTGGCCGAGCAGGCGCTCGAACATCCGGACCCGTGGGCCGCGTTCGTCGGCTACCTGACCCGGGTCTGCGAGTTGCAGGCCACCGACCGGGGTCTCGCCGAACTGCTGGTCACCACGGCGTTCGACGACGACGAACGCCTCGCCGGGCTGCGCGCCGTCGCCCAGCAGCGGGCCGTCGACGTGCTGACCCGGGCCCAGCGCGCCGGCCGGCTCCGATCCGACTTCACCCGCGACGACCTGAGCCTGCTGATGATGGCGAACGCCGGCGTCGCCCAGCACGCGGCCGATCCGCACGCCTGGCGACGGCAACTCATCCTCGTCATCGGCGGCCTCGGCACGCGGTCGATCTAAAAACCCTTTGTGTGTACGGGCGGAGCGCCGTCGAGTCGGGTGCCCACCTCGGAGCAGCGCTCTTCGTCAACGCTGTGCCGCGAAGCCCCGGCCCGCGTCGGCCAGCGCCGCCCGGACCAGGTCCCAGAACGACGACTCCGCGGGGTTCTCCAGCCACACGTTCAACGAGATCCGCAGTGCGGCCAGGAAGGTGGCGGCGAGCAGCGTCGCGCGTACCCCTGAGGGGTCTTGATCCTTGAATCGGACGGCGACCTCGGCGGCGAGCTCGCGCTCCATCGCGGCGAAGGTCTGCACCTGGGCGGCGGCCAGCGACGGATGCCGGCGGACCAGCCGGCTGCGGGCGATCCACTCCGGATCGAGGCCGCTGGTCTCGCTGTAGAACTCGGCGGCGGCCGCGGTCAGCGCGGCCCACGGCGGCTCGCCGGCCGGCCGGGCCCGGACCAGGCGGCCCAGCTCCCGCATCCGGCGCCGGTCGCCGTGGAAGAGCGCCTCCTCCTTGTTGGCGAAGTAGTTGGAGAAGGTGCGCCGGGAGACACCCGCGTCGTCGGCGATCGCCTCGACGGTGACCCGCTCCGGGCCGTGCTCCAGCGCCAGCCGCAGCGCCGACTCGTGCAGGGCCTGCCGGGTGGCCTCCTTCTTGCGCTCCCGAAGGCCCGCCTCGCTCATGACGACGCCTCCGCTGCGCTCCGGCATCGTCATGAGTTCAAACCTGAGCTAGTTGATTCGCTCGCAAGCTCGCTCATGACGACGCCTCCGCTGCGCTCCGGCATCGTCATGAGTTCAAACCTGAGCTAGTTGATTCGCTCGCAAGCTCGCTCATGTACCTGAGCCTACCGGCGTGTGATTCAGTTCCCAATGAGCAAACTTGCGCAGTGAGCAATCTTGCCGGAATAGTTGTATGCAACAAGCATCGCAAGGAGATGGACATGGATCCGCTGGTGAAGTCGATCTACGACGTCCTCAAGGCCGTCCGGCTGCTCAAACAGCGGCATCCCGTCGCCGCGCCGGTCGGCGTGCTGGCCGCGATCCGGCGCCGTGAGCCGGCCGGCGCCTGCCACATGAAGGAGCTCGCCGCCGAGCACGCCCTCGACCCGTCGACCATCAGCCGCTCGGTCGCCGCCCTGGTCCGCGCCGGCCTGGTGGACCGCACCCCCGACCCGGACGACGGTCGCGCCACCCAGCTGCACCTCACCGCGGCCGGGCACCAGGCGATCGACGAGGCGCACGCCTTCTACCAGGAGCGGATCAGCCATGCCCTCCGCGACTGGAGCCCCGAGGAGATCGACGCGCTGACCGCGTCGATGAGCCGCCTCGCCCACGACCTGATCGCCCAGGAAACCGTTTTGGAGGCCACTCGATGAGCGCACCCACCCTGGACCGGGTGGAGCAGAGCCCGATGACGCACCGCGAGATCCTGGAGGCGCTCTCCGGCCTCCTTCTCGTGCTGTTCGTCGCGATGGCCAGCTCCACCATCGTCTCCACCGCCCTGCCGAAGATCATCGGCGACTTGAACGGCAGCCAGACCCAATACACCTGGGTGATCACGGCGACCCTGCTGACCGCCACGGCGTCCACCCCGATCTGGGGCAAGCTCTCCGATCTCTACAGCAAGAAGCTGCTGGTCCAGCTCGCCATCGTGCTGTTCGTGATCGGCTCGCTCGCGGCCGGCTTCACCCAGACCACCGAGCAGCTGATCGCCGCACGCGCCTTCCAGGGCCTCGGCATGGGTGGCGTGCAGGCGCTGGTCCAGGTCGCCATCGCCACGATGATCCCGCCCCGGGAGCGCGGCCGCTACAACGGTTACCTGGGCGGCGTGATGGCCCTCTCCACCGTCGCCGGCCCGCTGCTCGGCGGCCTGATCGTGGACACCGAGGCGCTCGGCTGGCGCTGGTGCTTCTTCATCGGCGCCCCGTTCGCCGTGATCGCCCTGCTCGTGCTCCAGAAGACCCTGCACCTGCCGGTGATGCGCCGGGAGAACGTGAAGGTCGACTACGCGGGCGCCACCCTGATCGCCGCGGGCGTCAGCGTCATCCTGATC
The DNA here is from genome assembly GCF_040656595.1 of Actinoplanes sp. NPDC049802. NCBI lineage: Bacteria > Bacillati > Actinomycetota > Actinomycetes > Micromonosporales > Micromonosporaceae > Actinoplanes > Actinoplanes sp. NPDC049802. The sequence continues at coordinate 14,358 of NZ_JBFAMR010000034.1, read as the reverse complement.
TGGGTGTCGTTCGTGGGCGACTCCTTCGCCTGGCTGTCCTGGCAGACCTTCGCCATGGTCGGCGCCGGCCTGGCCCTGCTCGGCATCGCCACCTGGGTCGAGTCGCGGGTCGCCGAGCCGGTGGTGCCGCTGCCGATCGTCCGCGAGCGCACCACGGCCCTGGCCATCCTGGGCAGCCTCGCGGTCGGCATGGCGATGTTCGGCGGCACCGTCTTCCTGGGCCAGTACTTCCAGATCGGCCGCGGCTACAGCCCCACCGAGGCCGGCCTGCTGATGATCCCGATGATGTTCGGCATCCTGGTCTCCTCGACCATCGCCGGCAAGGCCATGACCAAGAGCGGCAGGATCAAGCCGTACGTGGTGGCCGGCACGATCATCCTGGTCATCGGGTTCGGCGGGCTGTCCGCGCTCGACCACGACACCCCGCTCTGGTACATCTTCCTCGCCATGGCCCTCGTCGGCGTCGGCGTCGGCATGTCCATGCAGAACCTGGTCCTCGCCGTGCAGAACACCGTGGCGCTCAAGGACATCGGCGCGGCCAGCTCCACCGTCGCGTTCTTCCGGTCGCTGGGCGGCACCATCGGCGTCTCGGTCCTCGGCGCGGTCCTCGCCCGCCGGGTCACCGACTCGATCACCGAGCAGCTCACCGCTCTGGGCGTACCGGCCGGCAGCGGCTCCGGCACCAGCTCGCTCAACCTGGCCGCGCTGCCGGAGCCGATCCAGCAGGTGATCCGGTCCGCGTACGGCGACGCCACCGGCCACATCTTCCTGATCTCCATGGGGGTCGCGGTGATCGGTGTGGTGGCCGCCATCGCGATGAAACCGGCCCGGCTGCGCTCCACCGTCGACCTGTCCGCGCCCACGAAGTAGGGCAGATCACTCCGCACTCCTTGGAATGATCCGTTCACACAGCGCTAATCTCGGGTTTCCTCAGTCAGGACGTTCTCCCGCCGATGAGCCTTGTCGGCACAACACCTGTCGGCATCACGGAGGAGGCGGATGGTGCGGTCGATCGACGCCGAAGTGCTCTCGGCCGCTCTGCTCACCATCGAGGACGAGCGTTCCTGGGACGCACAGGCCGAGCTGACCCGGGCGATCTCCATCGAGGAGGCCGCCCGGGCCCTCGGCGATCCACTCCTGATCGCCCGGGCCCGGCTCTGCCAGGCCAACATGCGGATGCGCTCGGGCGACATCGCCGGGGCCGCCGAGCAGATCTGGCAGGTCCACGAGTGGGCCGTCAGCAACGACGCCCGGCTCCTGCTCGCCCGCACCCACCTCATCTGGGCCAGCATCCACCAGCATCTCGGCGACTCCGAGCAGGCCCTGGAGCACGCGCTGCTCTCGGTCGAGCTGCTCGACGACGAGTCCACCACCCACATGCACATCTGGCACCGCACCAAGCTGGCCGACGCGCTGTGGTCGGCCGGGTCGATGGAGGCCGCCCGGATCCGCTACGCGCAGGCCGAGGAACTGGCCGTCCTCAGCGGCTCACCGGCCCTGCTGTGCCTGCTCAACAACCACGCCTACGCGGAGTACGACACCGGCAACCAGCAGCGTGCCGAAGAGGTCGCCAACCGCCTCCAACGGCTCGCCGACGAACGGGGCATCCCCCTAGAGCCGGCCTTCCTCGACACGGTCGGCGCCATCCAGATCGGCAACGGGCGGTTCGCCGAGGCCGAGGCGACCATGCGGCTCTGCATCGAGCGGCACGCCGAAGGACGGCACGAGGACGCCGACGCCCTCCCGGAGTACCTCTTGACCCTCGCCGAGGCACAGCGCGGACTCGGGGCGTTCCAGCGGGCGCAGCAGAGCCTCGACGAGTGCCGTGCCCTGTGCGCCGAACGAGACATCGTCGACGTGCTCGTCCGCGTACATCAGGAGCAGGCCGAGCTGCACGCCGCCCGGGGCGACTTCGCCGAGGCGTTCGCGGTGCACAAGACGTTCTTCGCGGAGTACCAGAAGATGCACTCCCTCCAGCGGGAAGCGCGTACTCGTACGCGGCAGGCGATGTTCGAGACGGTCGAGGCCCGGCAGGAGGCCGAGCGGTTCCGCGAGCAGGCCCGCCGTGACCCGCTCACCGGCCTGCACAACCGGCGCCACGTCGACGAGGCGCTGCCCGTCCTCATCGAGACGGACCCGGCGCTCATCGTCGCTCTCATCGACCTCGACCACTTCAAGCAGGTCAACGACCGGCTCTCGCACAGCGCCGGCGACCAGGTCCTGATCATGGTGGCCGCCCTGCTCGCCGACGGCGTGGCGGCCGGGTGCCCGGAGGGTTTCGCCGCCCGGATGGGTGGCGAGGAGTTCCTGATCGTGCTGCCCGGCACCACCCCGGGCCGGGCGTTCACCCTGCTCGACGACATCCGCCGGACGATCCGTGAGCACGACTGGCGCGACCTGACGCACGGCCTGCCGGTCACCGTGAGCATCGGCGTCGCCGCCGCGGCGGACGTGCCGGCCGCGACACAGCCGGCTCTACTGTCCACTGCGGACAGTCGCCTGTACGCTGCCAAGCACGCCGGACGTGATCGAGTCGTCTCAGCCGCCTCCCGCGGGTATGCCTCGGCCGCCTGAAATCGCGGCCCCGAGGGGTGAAGTCGATCGATCGTCCGGGCTAGGCTGGGTGCGCTCGGCTCGACGGGTTGTGACGCAAGGAGGCGGTCGTGGCAGAGGACAGTTCCGCACCCATCGAGGTGGCCCCGCCCGGAGTCAACATCAACGTGCCGCACTCCGCCCGCATCTACGACTACTGGCTCGGCGGCAAGGACAACTTCGCCGTCGACCGCGCCGTCGGCGACGCGATGATCCAGGCCATCCCCGGCATGAAATACATGGCCGGCGAAAACCGGAAATTCGTCCACCGGGTCGCCCGCGACCTCGTCGCCAAAGAGGGCATCCGCCAGTTCCTGGACATCGGCACCGGCATCCCCACCCGGCCCAACCTGCACGAGATCGCCCAGCAGATCGCGCCCGAGACCCGCGTCGTCTACGTCGACAACGACCCGATCGTGCTGGTCCACGCCCGCGCCCTGATGATCAGCCACCCGTCCGGCCGCAGCGAGTACATCGCCGCCGACATCCGCCGGCCCCGCTCCATCCTCGACGACCGGGCCCTGCGCGAAACCCTCGACCTCGACAAGCCGGTCGGCCTCACCCTGATCGCCATCCTCATGCTCCTCGCCGACGCCGACGACCCGTGGACCACGGTCGCCGAGCTGCGCGACGCGCTGCCCTCCGGCAGCTGCCTGGCCATCACCCACCCGACCGCCGACTTCAACCCGGTCGCGGTGGATGCCGCGGTCGCCGCCGCCACCGGCGCCGGCATGACCCTGGTCGCCCGCAGCCGCGAGGCCGTCGAGCGCTTCTTCGGCGACTGGGAGCTCCTCGAGCCCGGCATCGTCCCGGTCTCGGCGTGGCGCCCCGACATCGAGGTCGAAGACCCCCAGGCGGCCTACTACTGGTCGGGCGTGGCCCGTAAACCCTGATGCCCCACAAGGGCACCGTGATGTGACGGCACCGCACCCGGGCTCTCCTCGATTGGCCCGCCATCTCGAGGAGAGCCCGTGACCCGCGGTAGGGCCGGTCAGCGACCGGGCGAGCGAATCCCGCCGACCATCAAGGCTGTCGCGGTGGACTCGTTCTCACGGTCACTGATCTATTCGACGGGTACCGGCACTTCGCGGCGCTGGTACGCCCGGCTGCGCCAGGCGAGCAGCAGGCTGCCGATCACGGCGGAGGTGAGCGACCCGATCAGGATGCCCGCTTTGACGGGTTCGGACTGCGGGGCGCCGGGGGCGAAGGAGAGTTCCCCGATCAGCAGCGCGACGGTGAACCCGATCCCGGCGACCGCGGTGACGGCGAGCAGGTCGAGCCAGGTGACCATCGGGTCAAGGCTCGCCCGGGTGAGTCTGACCAGGGCGAACGTTGCCAGCATGATGCCGAGGGGTTTACCGACCACGAGCCCGAGGATGACGCCCTGGGCGGCGGGCTCGGTCATGGTGGTCGCCAGCGCGTCCGGGCTCAGGCTGACTCCGGCGGCGAACAGGGCGAAGATCGGGACGGCCAGCCCTGCCGACACCGGACGCCAGTAATGCTCCCAGCGTTCGGCCACGCTGCGGTCCTGGCCGTCCCGGGCCAGCGCGGGAACGGTGAACCCGATCAGGACACCGGCGATCGTGGCATGGACTCCGGACAGGTGCATGAAGACCCAGGCCAGTACGGCGAGCGGCACCAGGATCCAGGCGGTGACGTGCCGACGGATCAGGACGGCGAGAACGCCGATCGCCAGGAAGGCCGCGCCCAGCCACCCGAAGGCCAGGCCCTGGGCGTAGAACACCGCGATGACGACGATGCCGAGCAGGTCGTCGACGACGGCGAGGGTGAGCAGGAAGGCCCGCAGCGCGATGGGCAACCTACGGCCGAACAGGGTGAGGACAGCCACCGCGAAGGCGATGTCGGTGGCGACCGGTATGGCCGAACCGCCCATCGAAGGGCCGCCGTGGGCGAGGTTGACCAGGGCGTAGATGGCGGCCGGCATGATCATGCCGCCGACCGCGGCGATGATCGGGACCGCCGCGGTGGCGGGCTTGCGGAGCTGGCCCGTGACGAACTCGCGCTTGAGCTCCAGGCCGACGACGAAGAAGAAGATCGTCAGCAGTCCGTCGGTGGCCCAGTCCGCGATGGAGAGGTTCAGGTGCAGGCCGGCGGGGCCGACCACGATGCTGCTCAGATCGGTGTAGGAGTCGCGCCAGGGTGAGTTGGCCCAGATCAGGGCCAGCACGGTCCCGATGGCGAGCAGGATCGCGCCGGCGTTCTCGGCCCGGAGGGTGTCGGTGAAGTTGCGCCTGCCGCCAGGGGACAGGCTGCTGAAGGCGTCGACGGGTCGGTTGGTCATCGGAGGTGGTGGCCGGGTCAGCCGGCAGCGCGGGCAGCGACGATTTGCGCGAGTGTCGCCTCGACAACCGCAAGCCGGGTCGCCACGTCGGCGTCGAGCGGGCGGATGCCGAACTTCAACCCGATCCGCGGGGTGTCACCGATCGCGCGGAGGGTTTCGGCGATCTCGTCGGGCCCCAGCAGGGAGGCCGCGGAGGCGGCCAGGGCGGGGGCGTCACCGCGACTGGGGATGTGCATGTCGGTCCAGGCAGGCCCCCAAACGGTGTCCTCGCCGGTCGCGCCGGAGTAGATGTAGGCCCGCAGCAGCCCGGCGTCGGTGACGGCCTGGATGTGCTCCATCGGCAGCCGCGACCCGTGCCCCTCGATGGCGCAGCGGCCCCAGTTCAGGCTCATCCCGAGAACGTCGGTGGGCAGGCCGAAGGACCGGACGACGGCGATCTCGTCGGCCAGCGGGAAGAAGCCCTTGGCGGGTGTCTGGCCGGGGACGTAGGCGTCGCAGTGCTCGACCAGCAGTTCGGCCCCGGCCCGGTCCCAGGTCAGGATCTCGGCAAGCGATCGTTCGAACGCCTCGAGCGAGCCACCGCGGGGGCCGGGGGAGGTGTGGATCTCGATCGCGACCACCCGCCGGGTCCCGTACTCGGCGGCGAGGCTGACGGCCAGGTCGCACGCCCGCCCTACGTCGCTCAGCGCCCGCTTGCGCTGCACGTCATCGGTCGAGGCCAAGCCGTAGTTCGGGGTGCTGCCAAGTGCGGCCATCATCGACGGCACGAGTGAGACGATCAGGTCGTGTCCCGGGTTGACGTGCTCCCGGATCCAGTCCAGTTCGAGGGTCCGGGCGCCGGACGGGAACAGGGCGAATTCCAGCCCATCAATGTCGAGCCGGGCAGCCGCATCGTAGAAGGCGTCTTCATCGACGGGATCCGTCGGCGCGGAGATGTACGCGGACAGGAACAGGCCGGCGGGGTTGGTCATCGATTCCTCCGTGACGTGGCGTGCAGGGGGCAGCAGCCGCGGCTGCTTCTGCGGGGGTGTCGGCGGTCACAAATGGGGATTGACGCCTCGCCTGCCCCCCGCTATGGTTCCGTCCGACGGAACGCGGTTCCATATAAGTCTCGCACTGAGATCGGGGGCACGCAAGGACCGTCCTAACCCCCCGGGGCCTCGCTCCGGGGGACAGCCCCCGACACGCGGGCCGCCCTGGCGCGGCACGCGTCGGTGTATCGAGAAGGAGTTCAGCATGAGAAGGATTAAGGCCGTTACCCTCACCGCCGCGGCCATGGCCGCCGCGCTCGCCCTGTCCGGGTGCGCGGCTGGTAACGGGACGAGCAGCAAGAACGCCGCGAAGGACGGCGGCGCGAAAGCCGAGAAGGTCTTCAAGCTGGCGTTCAACCAGCAGCCGAACCACCCGCAGTTCGTCGCCCTCGACGCCATGGGCGAGCGGCTGAAGAAGCGGACCAACGGCAAGTACGACATCGAGGTGTTCCCGAACGAGACCCTGGGCACCCAGAAGGACACCGTCGAGTTGGTCAAGGCCGGCACCCTCGAGATGTCGATGATCGCCGCGCCGCTGATGGAGAGCTACAACAAGGACTTCATCGTCTTCAACCTGCCGTTCACCTTCGACTCGCAGGAACATCAGCGGAAGACGGCGAACGACCCGGCGATCGTCTCCGAGCTGTACTCCTCGCTGGACAGCCAGGGCCTGCACGTGCTCGCCGCCTTCCACGGCGGAGTGCGGAACATGTACACCTCGAAGAAGCCGATCAACACGCCCGCCGACATGAAGGGCCTGAAGATCCGGGTCATCGAGTCGGACACGAACATCGACATGATGAAGCTCATGGGCGGTAGCCCGACCCCGATGGGAATGGGCGAGGTCTACACCGCCATCCAGTCCGGGGTGCTGGACGGCGCCGAGAACAACGAACTCACGTACGCCAACGTGAAGCACGCTGAGGTCGCCAAGTTCTACAGCTACACCCGGCACCTGATGCTGCCCGACTACCTCCTGATCAACCCGAAGGTTCTGGACGCGATGCCCGAGGACGCCCGGAAGGCCTTCCTGGAGGAGCTCGCCATCGCGGTCGAGGAGGAGGGGGCGCTCTGGGGGCAGGAGATTCCCAGGTCCAAGGCACTGGCCGAGAAGGCCGGCGCGAAGTTCAACGAGGTCGACTCGGCCGCCTTCACCAGCTTGATCGCTCCGCTGACGCAGCAGAAGCTCACCAACGACACGACCCGCGGCATCCACGCCAAGGTCCGTGCGGCCGCCAAATGAGCCGGCGGTCCGGGTGGATGACAGCGGAAGGGTTCGAGGAATGACGGCGGTCAAGGGTGTGGTGGACCGGGTACTGGCCTGGTGCTGCATCGTGTTGTTCGCGGCTCTGGTGCTCGACGTCGGCTGGCAGGTGTTCGCCCGTCAGGTGCTGAACTCCCCCAGCGGCTGGTCGGAGGAGCTGGGAAAGTACCTGTTCATCTGGCTGGGCCTGCTGGGCGCGGCCTGGGTCTTCGGTCAGCGCGGGCACGTCGCGGCTGATCTGGCGGTTCAGCGGATGCCGGCCAAGGTTCAGCGCGTCACCGCCGTCGTCGTCCAGCTCTGCACGTTGGCCTTCGCGGTATTGGTCCTGGTCTGGGGCGGTTACCAGGTGGTGGACCTGACGTGGGACCAGACCCTGACCGGGCTGCCGGCGAACGTCGGCTGGATGTATCTGGCCCTGCCGATCTCCGGCGTCATCATCGCCTTCTACAACGTCTACCACGCGATCTACATCGGCAAAGGCAACGAAAACGCGATCGACTCGGAAGCCGAGACCGCGCTGTCATAGGAAGGAGGAACCATGGAAACTGCAGCAATCGCAGGTCTCGTACTGGTAGTCGGTATCGCCGTTCTTCTCCTGATCGGAGCGGCGATCAGCGTTGCGGTAGGGCTGTCCTCGGCGCTGGCCATGTTCGTCGTGGTCGGCTTCGACAGCGGTGCCCTCACCGCGGCACAGCAGATGTTTCGAGGTATCAACTCATTCGCACTGCTGGCCATCCCGTTCTTCGTGCTGGCCGGCGTGATCATGAGCCAGGGCGGCATCGCCCTACAGCTGATCAATGCCGGCAAGGTGCTGGTCGGCCGCGTGCCGGGCTCGCTGCCCCAGACCACGGTGGCGGCCAACGCCCTGTTCGGAGCGGTCAGCGGATCCTCGATCGCGGCTGCCGCCGCGATCGGCACCACGATGGGCCCGCTGGCGGCCAAGGGCGGTTACGACAAGAACTTCTCCGCGGCGGTCAACGTCGCCTCGGCCCCGGCCGGATTGCTGATCCCGCCCAGCAACCTGATGATCGTGTATTCGCTGGTGTCGGGAACCTCGGTCGCGGCCCTGTTCATGGCCGGGTACCTGCCCGGCGCTCTGTGGGCGATCACCTGCTCGATCATGGTGTTCCTCTACGTCCGCCGGCGTCCCGAGCTGCGGGAGACCCAGCGGGTCGGCTTCCGCGAAGGCGTCCGGGTGCTGCTCATCGCACTGCCGTCGCTGTTGCTCATCGCCGTGGTGATCGTCGGAATCCTGGCCGGCTTCTTCACCGCGACCGAGTCCGCTGTCATCGCGGTGTTCTACTCGGCGATCCAATCGGCGTTCTACCGCACGATCAAGCTCCGTGACGTCCCGAACATCCTGCTGGAGGCCACCAGGATCACGGCAGTGGTCATGTTCCTGATCGCGGCCTCGACGATCATGGGCTTCGTCCTGTCCTTCTCCCAGATTCCTGACCTGGTCGCGGACACGATGTTCGGGTTCAGCGAGAACCCGGTCGTCATCCTGTTGCTGATCGCGGCCATCCTGCTCGTCGTCGGCGCGTTCATGGACGCCACCCCGGCCGTTCTGATCTTCACGCCGATCTTCCTGCCGATCGTGACGAGCTTCGGCGTCGACCCGATCCATTTCGGCATCATGATGATCTTCAACCTCTGCATCGGCACCGTCACCCCGCCGGTCGGAACCGTGCTCTTCGTCGGGGCGAAGATCTCAGGCCAGCCGATCGAAGGCATCGTCCGGCAACTGCTGCCCTTCCTGGGCGGGCTGGTGGTGTGCCTGATCGTCGTCATCTTCACGCCTGGCCTGTCGCTCTGGCTGCCGGAGCTCTTCGGCCTCATGCCCTGACCAAGGTCGATACCTCGACCGAACCCGGATCGCCCCGGCCGCACCGTCGGCCGGGCTGCCCGCCACAGTTGTAAGGAGAATCATGGAGCAGCGCTACGCGACCAGCCCCGAGCATGTCCCGGGCATGGACACCAGCGAGCTGCGTGGCCGTTACCTCGTGCCCGGCCTGTTCGTGGACGACGACGTCAACGCTCTGTACACGCATCACGATCGGGTGGTCGTGGCCGGCGTGAAGCCGGTGACCGGGCCGGTCACACTCCCGACGTTCCCGGAGATCGTCAGCCCGTACTTCTTCGAGCACCGCGAGGCCGGGATCGTCAATGTCGGCGGTCCCGGAATCATCACCGTGGACGGCACCAGATACGAGGCCCAGCACGGCGCATGCCTGTACGTGGGACGCGGTGCCGTCGACGTGGTGTTCGAGTCCGGCGACGCCGCCGGGGAGGCGGGCCCGGCCCGGTTCTACCTGTTCTCCGCACCGGCCCACACGGCGTATCCGACCACCTTCGTGGCTCCCGGCGAGGGCACCGTCCGGGAACTCGGTGACCCGGAGCAATCGAACCGGAGAACTCTGAACCAGTACATCCATGAGAAGGGTGTTCGGAGCTGCCAGGTGGTGATGGGCGTCACCACCCTGCACACGGGCAGCATGTGGAACACCATGCCCGCGCACACCCACGCCCGGCGGACCGAGGTGTACCTGTACTTCGACCTTCCGGCCGATGCCCGGGTGGTCCACCTGCTCGGCGAGCCCACCGAGACCCGGCACCTGGTGGTCGGCAACGAGGAAGCTGTGATCTCCCCGAGCTGGTCGGTGCATTCCGGTGTCGGCACCGCAAGTTATAGCTTCGTCTGGGCGATGGCAGGGGAAAATCAGTCGTTCGACGACATGGATGGCTTCGCCATCGCTGACATGCGCTGATCCCACATCCTCCAGTTAGGTGAGTTCATGACCAACGACACGGTCCGAGTGACCGACCAGCTGCTAACCGGTGGTGCCAACGCGAGCGAGAAGACCCTGCTCGTCCTGGAAGCGGTCATGACTCATGCGCGGTTCTCGGAGGTGGTCGAGGCGACCGGTCTCGCCAAGGCCACCACACACCGCATCCTGGCCACCCTGATCGAGCGGCGATTCGTCACGGTCGCGCCCGACGGTGGCTACCTGCCCGGCCCGAAGATCCTCTCGCTGGCCGGGCAGGCCCTGCGGCGAATCGACATCTCCGCGATCGCACAACCTTTCGTCGACGCTCTGGTCGACGAGGTGCACTGCACGGTCCACGTCGGCGTGGCCAACGGTGACGAGATCATCTATCTGATCCGTGCCGATTCCGACAAGCCCTACCGGATGCCTTCCCGGGTCGGGCTTGCGATCCCCATGCACACATCGGGCATCGGAAAGGTGGTGCTCAGCGGATACAACGACCACGAGCTCCACCGATTCGTGGCTCGCGCGGGACTGCCGACCCTGACCCCGAACACGATCACAACCCTGGACGGACTGCGCGCCGAGATCGACAGGATCCGCGAGGTCGGCTACGCGCTCGACCTCGCGGAGAACGTCCCCGGCGTCATCTGCGTGGCGGCGCCGATCCTGGACTCGACCCACAAGATCAACTACGGGATAAGCATCTCGACGCTGACGATCGAACACACGCGCGAGCAACTGGAGGCGATGGCCCCGCTGGCCATCAAGACCGCCGCGCAGATCTCGGCAGCCCTCGGATTCGTCCCCTCATCCTCTTCCGCGCCACCTGAAGGAGCCTATTCATGATGCGCCCAGCCGGCAGTACTTCCGCATACCTCACCCGCAGCTTCAGCCTGGAGGGAAAGGTCGGGGTCGTGACCGGCGCTGACCGGGGAATCGGGCTGGCGATCGCAGAATCGCTGGCCGCCGCGGGTGCTGACATCATCGGTGTCAGCCACGACATGCCGTCCGGAGCCAGCGAGATCCGTTCTGTGGTGGAAGGACTGGGCCGCAGCTTCACCCCCCTGCAAGCCGACTTCTCCATCCGGCCGGACGTGACGGCGCTGGCAACCGACCTGGCCGGCCGCGAAGTCGACATCCTGGTCAACAACGGCGGCACGATCCGCCGGAACCCCGCTGCGACACACTCCGACGACGACTTCGACCACGTGATGGATGTCAACCTCCGCGCGACCTGGGTGCTGTCCCGCGAGATCGGCCGCTCGATGCTGGAGCGCGGCCACGGGAAGATCGTGAACATGGCGTCCATGCTGAGCTTCCAGGGCGGGGTGAATGTCCCGGGCTACACATCATCCAAGTCGGCTGTCGCCGGCCTGACGAAGGCCCTGGCGAACGAGTGGGCCGGCCAGGGAGTCAACGTCAACGCCGTCGCCCCCGGTTACGTCGCCACCGCCAACACCCACGACCTGCGCCAGGACCCCCAGCGCAGCGGCGAGATCCTCAGCCGGATCCCCGCCGCGCGCTGGGCCCAGCCTGCCGATATCGCCGGCGCGGTGCTCTTCCTCTGCTCCAGCTCGGCCGACTACATCAATGGAGCCATCCTTCCCGTCGACGGCGGCTGGCTCGCCCGCTGACGCCGGCGCCGAGAAAGCTCGGGCGCGCCGATGAGTTCGGCGACTTCTTCTCGACCGCGGATCCGCGGCTCGCGGCCCGGGTCGCCGAGCGCGTGCGCACGATTCGCAACACCGGGCCGGTCGCGGCCTGGAGAAAGTAATCCGATGAAGATCTTTGAGGGACATCCCGTCGTGCCGGTCGTCGTCCTCGACGACGAATCCCGGGCAGCCGACCTCGGAAAGGCCCTGGTCGGTGGCGGGCTGCCGATCGCCGAGGTCACGTTGCGTACGCCGGGGGCGATCGCGGCGATCGCCACGATGGCGCGCAACAGGGACTTGCTGGTCGGAGCGGGGACCGTGCTCACGCCGGAGCAGGCGACCGCCGCCGCGGAAGCCGGTGCCCGCTTCGCTGTCTGCCCGGGCCTGTCCCGTGCCGTGGTGGAGCGGTGCGGCATGCTCGGGTTACCCGTACTCCCGGGGGTGGCCACCGCGACGGAAGTCCTGGCTGCCCGGGAGCTCGGCCTGGAGGCCGTCAAGTTCTTCCCGGCCGAGACTTCGGGAGGGGCGCCGGCTGTGGCCGCGCTCGCGGCGGTCTTCGGTGACATGCGGTTCGTGCCGACGGGTGGAATCACCGCGGCCAATGCCGGTGACTATCTCGCGCTGCCCTCGGTACTCGCGATCGGCGGTTCCTGGATGGTGCCGCGTTCGGCCGATCTCGACCGGATCCAAGAGCTCATCGGAGGGGTGCATGACGTCGTTGCGGCTGCGGGACGCTGACTCCTGCCGGTACGACCTGGTCAGCCTCGGCGAGGTGATGCTGCGCCTCGATCCGGGGGAAGGACGGGTGCGGACCACGCGGACGTTCCGGGTCTCCGAGGGCGGCGGCGAATACAACGTGGCCCGCGCGATGCGACGTGTCTTCGGCATGCGTACCGCGGTCGTCACGGCGCTCGCCGACAACGAGGTGGGGCGGCTCGTCGAGGACTGCATGCTGGCCGGCGGGGTGGACACGTCGCTGGTGCGCTGGGTGCCCTATGACGGAGTCGGTCGTACGGTGCGTAACGGGCTCAACTTCACCGAACGCGGATTCGGGGTACGCGGAGCGCTCGGCACCTCCGATCGTGGTCACAGCGCGGCCTCGCAGATGCGGCCGTCCGACGTGGACTGGGACCACCTGTTCGGGGTCGCCGGGGTGCGGTGGTTGCACACCGGCGGGATCTACGCGTCGCTGTCGCCGGTGGCGGCTTCCACGGTTCTCACCGCTGTACAGGCTGCCCGGCGACACGGGACCGTGGTGTCGTTCGACGTGAACTACCGGCCCAGTCTCGGTAACGACCTGCTGCCCGAGGTGCTCCCGTTCGTGGACGCATTGATCGGGGTGCGGGATGTCGAGTCGTACCCGGAGACGCCCGTCGTCGCGACCACCACGCGGCGCGTGGTGAGCGCCAGTCGCAACGACTTCGGCGCCGTGGCCTGGTCACCGTCGACCGGAGTGGTTCACGCCAGGGAGAGACTGGACCTTGACGTGCTCGACCGCGTCGGCTCAGGTGACTCGTTCGCCTCCGGGCTGATCTACGGGCTGCTCAGCGGGCGTCCGCTTCAGGTCGCTGTCGAGTACGGCGCGGCGCACGGGGCACTGGCGATGACCACCCCCGGTGACACGTCGATGGCCACGGCCGCTGAGGTGATGGCGCTCGCCGACGGCGCCGGCGCCGCAGTGCGCCGCTGACGGATTTAGCCGGGTGGGCGGCCCAGCACGGGGAACCGCGCCGCCCACCCGGTGTCAGACGGGCGTGCTGCGCAACACCCGCAGGCGGGGGCGCTTGCACGCCGGGGGGACCGGCACGCTGCCGGCGCGGACGAGCATCTCGCGGACCGCGCCTTCCCGGCCGAACCGGTCGATCACGATGGCGCGGACGCCCAGCCAGACGTCTCCCTCGTGCGGGATGGGCCGCGCCCGGTTGACCCGCACCAGGCGAACCCGGATCGGGCCGATGCCGTAGCAGTAGTCCGATTCGGCGAACTCATACACCGGCCAGGCGGGACCACTCGGCTGCAGCCGGTTGTCACGGACGCGCGGCGCTCGGGGCCGAGGCAGCCCGGCGGGTCGCTGCCGGCGGCGGCAACGAACGAGCTCAGTCACGCGCGTCGGACTCATCCTCCTCGGCCGGCGGCCGCCGCGGGGTGGTGTCCCCGGGCCTGTTCAGCGCATACCTCACCCCTCCGAAACGGTGGGTGACCGCGCTGGCCCGGGTCGACGCCGCGAACACATCATCCGCGAACGGCTCGTCCCGATAAACCAACGGGTTCGCCCGGCGCGAGCTGTCGGTCGCGCCGGGCTCACTCGAATCGGGGTGCTCGGGGCCCGCGTTGGGTATCGACATACTCGTCACCTCTCGCTCGGACGCCCCCGCCAGGGAGCCTCGCGCCGAGGCCGCAGACGTCGCTCCGCAGCCGACCCGTCACCTAAAGATGTCACCCTGAGTGACACCCATAGGAACCAGTACGTGCGTTATCATGCTCAGAATCTCGTGACTACGCAAGGCCAGATGCACGTGCATTTGCATCAGCGCCCCGTTTAGGCACGCGGAGACCACCGATTCCCGGATCGATGGGCGATCCGGGGCAAATCTAGGGAGCTTGGAATGACCTATGCGGTCAACGGCATGCCTGCCGGCGAGCTGCAGGGCGTGACCTGGCAGAAGAGCCGGCGCAGCAACCCAAGTGGCAACTGCGTGGAGTGCGCCGTCCTGCCGAGTGGTGATGTTGCCGTGCGTAACTCCCG
>NZ_JBFAMR010000033.1:63382-91733 GCF_040656595.1 Actinoplanes sp. NPDC049802 | reverse complement strand
CAGCCCTCGCCGGACCGGCGACATCGTCGCCGCCGCGCTACACCTGACCCACTACGAATACAAATACCTATCCGGATCTTGTTGAGATCAGGTCAATGTTTCGGGCAGTGTCATTGGTTTCGCTGACGTCGAACACGCTCAGCCGTTGGGCGAACAGGAGATCGTCGATATCAAGATAGTCCGTTCCCCGCGTGGGTCCCCAGTCGAGCATGTTCGACCTGCCGAGCTTGAACAGCTTGCCGCGCAACGTTGACGCGGTGTTCTTCTCGGCGGTGCCGGCCTTGGGGACGAGCGGGATGCCAACACCATTGGATTCTTCGGTAAGTCCATCGATAAGGGTACTGAGGGTATACGGGCGTTCTGTCGCGGAAGGTCGCGACGGTGCCAGCGCTCCCATCCGGCTCGGCTTCGGTGCGTTCTCGGCGTTACGGGTGGCCTGAGCGGTGATTGCTCCCCACATCCGGACTTGGGCTTCGCTGAGTTCAAGGATGTCCGCCACGATCTCGTCCGGCACGGCGGAGATAGGCACCTTGAACGACATCGGATGTGGTGCGTCGGTCATGCCCGCATTCGGGACGTAGACGCGGCAATCCGGAATTCCCCGCGGTAGGCGGGTGGGGTACCGATCACCGAGCGAGGCAGCCAACCGGGCGTCGTCAGTACGTTCATTCATGCGCACGTACTCGCCTTCAACGTCGATGGCGACCACTGCCCAGCCAGCACGCAGGGCCTCTTCCATCAGGACCTGCGTAGTGTTCGATTTCCCTGAGCCCACAGTGCCGAAGATCCCTACGTTGCGCGGCAGGAAACCCTTGCTGGTCGAGTCGGCCTCGACGGCGACCTCGTCGTAGCCAAGGAGCGCGCCGAGTTGCATGTCCCCTTCAAGGCCCAGCATGCGTCTAAGTCGATCGGCCGGATAGATGAAGGTGCGGGAATAGGGTCGAGGTCGCGTAGACGTGGGAAGCACGACGTCCGCTTCAGTGATCTCGCCAAGGATCTCGATGGTGCCGGCCGCGTAATAGGTGGGTCGGAACTGAGTGCGGTCGGGGTGCAAGAGCGTGGTCCGGCTGATTGCGGAGTCCGGTCCAATCTCATGAGGGCTGTGAAATGGCCCCTCGACGACCCGGCCAAGGAAGGTGACACCCTGCTCGACATCCTCAATCCCGACGTATGTGTCTCGACGAAAATGCCGACGTAGTTCTTCCGAGACAAGCACGCCACTGCTCGTGTTGTCCGTTCCCTGGCCGTCAAACGCGACGAAGCCAAGGGTGACGAGCGAGCGCGCTACACTGTCACGTGCCGCCTCCACCTCCGCCTGGTTCGTTGCGGCAGTCTCGTTGTCGATCGGATCCGGTACGACCAGCGGTATTGCCTCAGTCGTCTCCTCGCCAGGCTCGTCAGGGTCAGGTACGTCGGCGTCTTCAGGCGTACCTGTGACACTCTCGCCTTCACTCATCCGCGTGTCCTCCGTGGGTCAAGGTCGGCGATGCCCTGCTCCACACCGAGTTCCATCAGGCGCGCCTCCACGAAGCCGCGGAACTCGGCGCCCTTGAATAGCGTGCGGGCAACATTGTCGGCTAGGTCGATATGAAACGGGAAGCCCCGAGCCGTCACCGCCGCACCTTCGTCAGGCAACCCTCGCGTCCACAGGGCGTCGGCAAGAAACAGTGCAGCGGCCTCGTCAACCCGCTCCCGGTGGCACTCGAGCAGGAAGGGCCGATGCCCGGCCTTGATCAGCACGATCGCGACCTCTGGACCAACCAAGCGGATGAACTTCCGGAAGGTCTCCCGGTCAACATTATTGAAACCGGCCCGGGTCACGCCTTCCTCCTCATTGCCGTCGAGGAAGGTGGTCAGGTCATCGGTCAACGTTCTCAACTCGATAAACTCGCCTGGATCCAGCACAATCGCGGCGTTCAGCACCTCCAAATCTTCTGGACCTTCACTGACGGCGATAAATTTTTGATTCGCGACGTAGCGTCCGACTAGGTCAAACACCGGCGGAAGGTTCTCTTTGGGCTTGCCGACACCGGTTCGGAGTTCGTAGGGGATAAGTTCGCCGTGAATCATCCGCCAATCAGCCTCCTGGCCGAGCAAGATCTGGCGCTCGCCGAACAGCATTAGCGCCCTGCTCGCAAGATTCGAACTGCCGTGAACCTGGCGCAGGTTAGCGAAAAATTCGCGCGCCGTCTCTCCATATGAGGTCAACTCGTGCTCGAACACTCTGGTAACCAGTCGTACCGAGTCACCGGTGTTCGTCACCACCACGACGCCTACCTGAATTTTGGTACCGCTCAGCAGCGGAACAGCAGCTACCGTCCCGTCGGCGGCAGCCACAATGCCCGATCCCAAAAGCGACTTTGCCCATCGCAACGACTCGAGACTGGGTCGGCGGATCCGCCTCCTGAGTTCGGGCTGGTCCGAAAGGATCTCATTGCGTAACTGATCCCGCCGAGCGTGCGCCTCCCGCACCGCGTTGTCAACACGCTCGCGCAACTGGCTAATGTGCTCTTCCAGCTCCATCCATGGCGCGACAGCGAGAATGTCGGCGAGGCTGCGTACATCCCGTCGCACGTCGTTATCGCGCGCCAAATGCGCCTCCCGCAGCCGAATGGAATACAACGAGCATCATGCGGCAACAAAGATCTCAACCGAACGTAGCGCAATGGTTACATAATGTCTAGATGTGGATCGGCGAAGATCACTGACAGGGCATACACCGCCCCGTGAACGAGACGCAAAGCAAGGCCGGACGCAGCAAGCTGCATGAATACCGCACGGCAAGGCGTAGAGCCGCCGCTACTTCGCACGAGCGGATTGGCCGACACGCACAGGCAGCAGCCGTCCGCTGCGGCACCTGCGAAGTGGTCAAGCGCGGCGAACACAAAGCGGGCAAAGAGGACATAACTGCCACGGTTTAGAACCGTTATGCCCGCTTGACGAGTTCTCGACGTGACCACCGCAAGCCGCGGCTGTGACCACGCCCGTGACCACAAGATCCACTAAAGCGACTTTAGCGAGCGATGTCTGTCAATAGAAAAGGCCGCTGACCAGGACTTTCGTCCTCGCCAGCGGCTTCAAAACACTGGTCGGGCTGACAGGATTTGAACCTGCGACCCCTTGACCCCCAGTCAAGTGCGCTACCAAGCTGCGCTACAGCCCGATCCCGCCCGGAACCCCAGCCCCGCGCGACATCTCCTACAGACTAGCAACCTCAACCATGTGCTTTTCCGCGACCCCCCGGCCCCGTCTTCTTGCGCGGCTTCACCGAGATCTCGACGGGCGTACCCTCGAAGCCGAACTCCTCGCGCAGCTTGCGCTCGATGAAGCGCAGGTAGCCGGCGTCGAAGGGGCCGGTCGTGAAGAGGACGAAGCGGGGCGGAGCCACGCCGGCCTGGGTGGCGAAGAGGACGCGCGGGGCGCGGCCGCCACGGACCGGGTGTGGGGTCGCCTGTGTGAGCGCGGTCAGCCACTGGTTGAGGGCGCCGGTGGGGATCCGGGTCTCCCACGACGTCAGGGCGCGGCGGATGGCCGGCGCCAGCTTGTCGACGGCGCGGCCGGTCTTGGCGGAGATGTTCACCCGAACGGCCCAGGTGACCCGTTTCAGGTCCCGGTCGATCTCCT
Organism: Actinoplanes sp. NPDC049802; assembly: GCF_040656595.1. Taxonomy (NCBI): domain Bacteria; kingdom Bacillati; phylum Actinomycetota; class Actinomycetes; order Micromonosporales; family Micromonosporaceae; genus Actinoplanes; species Actinoplanes sp. NPDC049802. Next base: position 88,109 of record NZ_JBFAMR010000033.1, on the reverse strand, counting down.
TGTCGAGGTAGAACCGGCGGTCGGCGTCGACCAGGTCCCACTTGTTGAAGGCGATGACGAGCGCCCGGCCGGACTCGATGACCTGGGTGATGACCCGCTGGTCCTGTTCCGAGATGACGTCGCCGGAGTCGAGCAGGACGACCGCCACCTCGGCGGCTTCGACGGCGCCGGCGGTGCGCAGGGACGCGTAGTACTCCGTGCCGGAGGCCTGGTGGACCCGCTTGCGCAGGCCGGCGGTGTCGACGAACTGCCAGATCTCGCCGTCCATCTCGACGAGGCTGTCGACGGGGTCGACGGTCGTGCCGGCGACCGAGTCGACGACCGCCCGTTCTTCCTTGGCGACCCGGTTGAGCAGGCTCGACTTGCCGACGTTGGGGCGGCCGACGAGCGCGACCCGGCGCGGGCCGCGCGGGCCGCCCTCGGTGACCGGGGGTGTCGGCGGCAGCGAGGCGAGGATGTGGTCGAGCAGATCGCCGGATCCGCGGCCGTGCAGGGCGGAGATCGGGTACGGCTCCCCCAGCCCGAGGGACCACAGTGAGACGGCCTCGAGTTCGAGGGTCTGGTTGTCGGCCTTGTTGGCGACCAGGATGACCGGCTTGTGGCTGCGCCGCAGCATCTTGACGGCCGCCTCGTCGACGTCGGTGGCGCCGACGGACACGTCGACGACGAAGACGACCACGTCGGCGGTCTGTACCGCGATCTCGGCCTGGTTGGCGATGGCCGCGGCTCGGTCGCGGGCGTCGGGCTCCCAGCCGCCGGTGTCGACGACGGTGAACCGCCGTCCGCTCCACTGGGCGTCGTAGGGCACCCGGTCGCGGGTCACGCCGGGTTTGTCCTCGACGACCGCTTGGCGGCGGCCGATGATGCGGTTGACCAGCGTGGATTTGCCGACGTTGGGGCGGCCGACGACGGCGACGACGGGCACCGGGCCGGAGAAGGCCTCCTCTCCGGCGGAAGCGGAGGGATCGGAAAACTCGAACCCGCCCTCGAAGTCGTTGAGATCGAGGCCGGCGGGAAGTTCAGTCACTTACTTACCTTGCTGTTGAGTAGACCGAGAAGATGCTGGACGACCTCGTCGATCCCCATGCCCGTGGTGTCGACCTCGATCGCGTCGGAGGCCTGCTTGAGCGGGTCGACGGCACGGCTGGAGTCGAGCTTGTCGCGGCGGGCCAGGTCGGCTTCGGTGGCGGCGACGTCGCTGGAGTCCTCGGCGCTGCGGCGGGCGGCGCGGGCGGCGGCCGACGCGGTCAGGTAGACCTTGAGGTCGGCGTCGGGTGCGACCACGGAGGCGATGTCGCGGCCCTCGACGATGATCCGCGGGTGGGCCGCGATGATGGCCTTCTGGAGTGTGACGAGGTGTTTGCGGACCGCGGGGACGGCGGCGACGGCGGACACGGCGCCGGTCACCTCGGGCCCGCGGATGGGGGCGTCGACGTTGGTGCCGTTGGCGGCGAAGTGCGGCGCCGACGGGTCGGTGCCGATCGACAGTTCGGTCTCGAGTGCGATCTTGGCGATCGCGTCGGGGTCGCTCAGGTCGGCTCCACCCTGAAGGACCGCCCAGGTGATCGCCCGGTACATCGCGCCGGTGTCGAGGTAGACCCCGTCGACAGCGCTGGCCAGCCGCCGGGAAACGGTGGATTTACCCGATCCGGACGGGCCGTCGACGGCCACCACGCACTTCTCCGGCCGTTCCGAAAGCGCCACCGTTCCTCCTTCAGGGGTTCCCATGGCAAACCAACCCTCCCATTGTGCCGGGGCGCGGAGTCATCGACGAACCGGGGCTGGTCCGCTATGTTACCGGCAGGTAACTAAGGAGGCCTGCCCATGCCGACCCTGGACCGCCACGGCGACGTCTACGTCCTCGACCTCGGCGACACCGAGAACCGCCTGCATCCCGACATGCTCACCGCCCTGAACAAGCTGCTCGACGACATCGAGACAGAGGTGCGGACGGCGCCCCGCCCGGCCGCCCTGGTCACGACCGCCACCGGCCGGCACTACAGCCTCGGGATCGACCTCGACTGGCTGGCCGGTCACCCGCAGGAGCGACTCGCCTACGCCATCTCCGTACACGATCTCTTCGCCCGCATGCTGACCCTCCCGATGGTGACCGTCGCCGCGATGCCCGGCCACGTCTTCGCCGGGGGCGCCATGCTGTCGCTCACCCACGACCTGCGCGTCATGCGCGCCGACCGCGGCTACTGGTGCCTGCCGGAAGCGGACATCCACCTGCCGTTCACCCCCGGCATGAGCGCCCTCATCCAGGCCCGCCTCACCCCACAGACCGCACACGAGGCCATGGTCACCGCCCGCCGCTACGGCGGTCTCGAAGCCGCTGAGCTGCACATCATCGACCACGCTGTCCCCGCCGGCGACGTCCTGCCCACCGCGATCCAGCTCGCCGCCTCACTCGCCGGCAAGGCCGGCCCCGCGCTCGGCACGATCAAAACCCGTCTGTACCCCGACGTGCTGCGAGCCTTGAGCTCACCCCGGATCTAGTCGTACGCCGTTCGCGCCCCGCCAAGCGAAAGAGGTGGGGCACCCCACCGGCTCCGGCGAAGCCCCGAGGGTGACGGCTCAACGCAACGCCGGTATCAGCTCCGGCTCGCCCCGGCCGGTTCCGGCCGCCGGTCGCGGGCGGGACGGCTACGGGACACGGCCACACCGGCCAGGCACAGGGCGCCGCCGGCCAGGGTCAGCCAACCGGGAACCTCGCCGAGGATCAGCCACGACATCAGGACGACCACCGCGGGAACGGCGTAGGTGGTCGAGCCCATCTTTCCCGCGGTCGTGTGGGCCAGCGCGTACGCCCAGGTCGTGAACGCGACAGCGGTGGGGAAGATGCCCAGGTAGACCACGTTGAGGGTGATCCCGATCGGCGCCGACCGCACGTCCGAGACCAGCTGGCCGGCGAACGGCAGGCACGCTACCGCGCCGATCACGCAGCCGAACGTGGTCGCCTGCAACGCGGACGCGTGACGCAGGGCGGGCTTCTGCGCGACCACCCCCGTGGCGTAGCTCACCGCCGCCACCAGGCACAGGACCACTCCCAGGACCGAGGAACCGCCGCCGCCGGACATCGAGAACCCGACGATGACCGTACCGGCGAAGGACACCGCGATCCCGGCCAGCAGGCGGGGCGGGAAACCCTCGTGCAGCAGCCATCCGGCGAGCAGGGCCATGATCGCCGGGCCCACGTTGACCAGCATCGCGGCGGTGCCCGCGTCCACCAGCTCCTCGCCCCAGTTCAGGGCGACCATGTAGCCGCCGAACCACACGACTCCGGACACCACGATGCCCGGCCAGGCCGCTCTCGGCGGAAAGCCCTGGCGGCTGATCAGCAGAAAGATCAGCAGGGTCACGGCGCCGGCCAGCAGACGGCCCAGGGCCAGCGAACCGGGGGCGAAATGGGGGGCGGCCGCCCGGATTCCGACGAACGCGGACGCCCACAACACCACCGCGACGGCTGCCGCGGCGATGGCGGCGCGCTCCGGGCGTACGAAAGCTGGGTTCATGAGGGAAAGCTAAGCGTGCCGCGCGGCACTGGCTAGCGAGAATCGGACCTCGCGTTGAGCGCGGAGGCCGATCCCGGGAAGCCGATTATGCGGACGGCAGGCGGGGTAACGGGCGGGAATGGACGGTGAAGCGGAACTGCGCGCTCTGGTCGAGGAACGGGTGGCGGCGGTGGCGGCGAAGGATCCGGCCCCGCTGGCGGCCCGGCAGCATCCGGACATCATCACGTTCAACGTGCTGCCACCGCTGCACGCGAAGGGTAACGGCGCTGTCGAGGCGGCCACCCGGGCGTGGTTCGACGCTTATGAGTCCGGGATCGGCTACGAGGTCCGTGATCTGAACGTCACCGTGGACTCCGATGTCGGGTTCTGCTCGTTCCTCTATCACGTGAGCGGCACGCTGAAAGGCGGCGGCGAGGTGGACATGTGGGTGCGGGCGACGCTCGGGTGCCGCCGCATCGACGGCCGGTGGCTGATCGTCCACGATCACGAGTCGGTGCCCTTCGACGCGGAGACCGGCCAGGCCTTGATCGGCCTCAAACCTTGACATATCGGCGAGACACATCACAGCGGCAGCCCAACGTGATGTGTCGATCCCCTTCCCGTGTGTGCGGGTGTCCGCGGTGGATACGCTGCGCGGATGGGGATCCGGGAAGATCAGGTTTTCGAGGCCGTGGTTCGCAAGCTTGCGGACGAGTACGTCGAGATGGAGTCCGGTGGCCCGGCCAAGCGGTATCCGCCGGCCACCGCCGAGGTGGTCGCCGAGGCTGAGCAGATCGCCGGGCGGCCGCTTCCCTACCTGCTCAAACGGCTCTATACCGAAGTCGGCAACGGTGGGTTCGGGCCGGGCTACGGGTTGCTCGGGCTGCGCGGCGGGCACAAGACCGGGCAGATCGACGCGACCGTCGGGCTTCGGCACGGGAGTCTGATGCTCTGCGACTGGGGCTGCGGGATCTCCAGTGACCTGCACCTCGACGACGGCCAGGTCTGGGGCTACGACCCGAACGGATTCGATGCGGCTGAGGCGTTTCCGCAGCACATGACGGTCGTCGACTGGTTCGCCAAGTGGGCTGAGGGACGGCTCTACCAGCCGTGGCTCGTCCAGGATCCGGCGACCGGGGAGCTGCGCGGCGCCACCGACGAGGAGTACGAGGAGATGATCGCGGAAGGGGAGTGAGGGCCGGCCGGATTCGAACCGGCGTCTTCCACCTTGATGGGTGGCGCGACGACCTCTGCGCTACGAACCCCCACTCGCGCGACAGCCTAGCGACCGCCCGGATCGCAGCGTTCGGCGATCTCCCGCAACACTGCCGAACGGTGGGGCGCCGTCTCGTCGCCTGTCCGGGCCTGAGCGGCCCGCATCCGCAGCCGGGGACCGTAGATCCGCATCTCGGGCGACGGCTCCAGGGCACCGGCCAGGACCTCACCAGCTCCAGGTCCTCGCTCTCGATCACGCGGCCGAACGCTTCGGGAGTGATTCCCGGTCTCTCTCACTCAGCACGTGGGTCACTCCTCCATTTTCCGGTACGGGCATCGCAGCCCCCGAAAGCAGGAACACCGCCCCGCCCGCTCCCCGCGACCACCTGCCGGGTCAAGCCTCTGCCTCCCCACCGGGCGGAGCTGCCGACCCCTGGAGCTTGACCGCCGGATCAGCCCGCAGCGGGCGCCGCGGGCTTGACCCGGCAGACGGCCGCTCCGCACCGGCGGAACGGCCGTCGTTGCTTCTGGTTGGCGGTTTCACGCGTACCGGAAACGGGGTTGATGGAAAGCGGGACCCGCCGGAGAGCGAGAGTTACAGGCCGTAGGTCTTGCCGATGATGTCGCGCTGGATTTCGCTGGTGCCGCCGTAGACGGTGCTGACGAGGGTGGCTCGGACGTGGCGTTCCATGTCGTATTCGGTGGCGTAGCCGTAGCCGCCCATCATCTGCATGCCGGCGAGGGCGACCTGGCGGGCGACTTCGGTGGTCTTGAGTTTGACCATGGAGCTCTCGCGCGGGAGGACCTGGTGCGGGTCGCGGTCGGTGAGGGTGGCCACGCGGTGGACCAGGAGGCGGCAGCATTCGATCTCGGTGGCGAGGTCGGCGACGCGGTGGCGTAGCGCCTGGAAGGAGCCGACCGGGCGGCCGAACTGTTTGCGCTGCTTGATGAAGTCGAGGGCGTCGTCGAAGGCGCGCTGGGCGGTGCCGAGCATGAGGGCGGCGAGGATGAGGCGTTCGACGTTGAGGCCGGCCATGAGTTGCTGCCAGCCGCGGTCGACGGTGCCGACGACGGCGTCGGCGGGGACGGTGCAGTCGGTGAAGTAGAGGTCGTTGACCTCGCGGCCGCCCATCGTCTCGATGCCGCTGACCCGCAGGCCGGGCGTGTCGGTGGGGACGAGCAGCATGGTGAGGCCGTGATGGTCGCCGGGGCTGCCCGAGGTGCGGGCGACCAGCAGGATGGCGTCGGCGATGTGGGCGTTGGAGCACCACGTCTTCTGGCCGTTGATGACGTAGCCGTCGTCGGTGAGCACGGCCCGGCAGGAGAGGTTGGCGACGTCGGAGCCGGCTTCCGGTTCGGACATGGCGATGGCGTAGACGCGGCCGGTGGCGAGGCCGCCGAGGACGGTCTTCTTCTGCGGTTCGCTGCCGGAGCGTTCGACGGCGGCGGCGACGATGGCGCTGGTGGTGAAGCCTCCGACGGGGGCCTGTCCGTAGCCGACCTGTTCGAGGAAGAGACAGGTGTCGACCATGCCGGCGCCGGCCCCGCCGTACTGGTCGGGGACGGTGACGCCGAGCCAGCCGAGGTCGGCCATCTTGCGGTAGATGTCCGGGTGGTGGGGGCCGTCGCCGCGTTGCTCGCGGGTGCCGGCCTCGCGGCGGCAGAAGTCGGCGACGGCGTCCACGAAGGCCCGCTGCTCATCTGTTAGATCGATGCCCATGTCATCACCTTCCGATGATTTGCGCAGGTGAGGCGCGTTGTTGACAGCGACCGTAACATATCAAATATCAAATTTTCAGCGTCGGGAGTTCGCTATGGGCACTGTCTTGCGCTCCTACTCACCCGGCACCACGGACGTCGTCGGGGAGTACCCGGTCGCCGACGGCGCGGCTGTCCGGGCCGCCGTCGACCGGGCCCGGGAAGCCGCCCGCTGGTGGGGCGGCCTGAGTTTCAGGGAGCGCCGGGTGCGGTTGCTCGCCTGGAAACGGGCGATCGCCACCCGGATCGAGGAACTGGCCGCCCTGATCGCCGCGGAGACCGGCAAACCGGTCGACGACGCGGTCCTGGAGGTGATGCTCGCGGTCGAGCATCTGGACTGGGCGGCCCGCAGCGCCGGCAAGGTGCTGGGCCGGCGGAAGGTGCCGTCCGGGATGCTGGCGGCGAACCACGTGGCGACTCTGGAGTACCTGCCGCTCGGTGTGGTCGGGGTGATCGGGCCGTGGAACTATCCGGTCTACACGCCACTGGGTTCGGTGTCGTACGCGCTGGCCGCCGGCAACGCCGTGGTGTTCAAGCCGAGCGAGCACACTCCGGGCACCGGCGAGTGGCTGGCCGACGCGTGGCCGGGCGAGAAGCCGGTGCTGCAGGCGCTGGTCGGTGACGGCACGACCGGGGCGGCGCTGTGCTGGTCCGGAGTGGACAAGATCGCGTTCACCGGGTCGGCGGCGACCGCCCGCAAGGTGATGGCGACGTGCGCGGAGACGTTGACGCCGCTGGTGGTGGAGGGCGGCGGGAAGGACGCGCTGATCGTGGCGGCCGACGCCGATCTGGACGCGGCGGCGCGGGCCGCGGCGTTCGGCGGGTTCGGCAATTCGGGGCAGACGTGCGCGGGAGTGGAGCGGGTGTACGTGGTCCGTTCCGTCTACGAGGACTTCCTGAACCGGTTGGAGAAGCTCGCGGAGTCGGCGTCGTACGGCCCGATGACCACCCCGGAGCAGCCGGCGATCGTCCTGGCGCACATCGAGGACGCGCTGGCCCGCGGCGGCCGGGCGATCGTCGGCGGGCCGGAGTCGGTGCGGGGCGCCCGGATCGCGCCGGTGGTGCTGGCAGACGTGCCGGAGGACAGCGTGGCGGTGACCGAGGAGACGTTCGGGCCGACGCTGGTGGTGAACCCGGTCGCCGATCTCGACGAGGCGGTCCGCCGGGCCAACGCCGTGAAGTACGGGCTGGCCGCGTCGATCTTCACGAAGGACACGCACGCGGCGACCGGGATCGCGCGGCGGCTGCGTACCGGTGCCGCGTCGATCAACGCGGTGCTGGGTTTCGCCGGGGTGCCGTCACTGCCGTTCGGCGGGGTGGGTGACTCCGGGTTCGGGCGCATCCACGGGGCGGACGGGCTGCGCGAGTTCTCCCGGGCGCAGTCGGTGACGCGGCAGCGGTTCCACGCGCCGCTGGATCTGATGCGGCTGGACCGGGATCCGAAGGTGATGGCGCGGGCGGTGAAACTGTTCCGGATGCGTCACGGGCGCTGACCGGTGTGTGGGGTTCGGGCGCGGTACGCGCCTGAAACCCACACGCGGGTCTCAGTCCCAGACGGCGAGGCCGTCGAGGTGTTTGACCAGGCGCTCCGCCCCGTCGGTGAAGTGCCTGGTCATCGCCGTACGGGCGGCGTCCGCGTCGGCCCCGGCGAAGGCGGTGAGCAACGCCTCGTGGTCGGTGCGCATGCCCTCGCGCCAGCCGGGGTCGGCGGAGTAGACCCGGGCCGGGGTGTAGCGGGTGGCGGTGCGCAGGAACCAGCTGAGTTTGCGGGAGTGGGCCATCCGGTTCACGGCGCGATGGAACTCGTACTCGAGGGTCTCGACGTCGGCGGCGCGCCGGGCGCGGGCCACCTTGGCGTGCGCCACCCGCAGTTCGGCGAGCTGGGCTTCGCTGATCGCGACGGCCACCCGGGCGGCGAGTTCGCCGGCGATGTCGCCCTGCAACTGGAAGACGTCGAGGATGTCCTGCCGGGACAGCGGCGCCACCACGTATCCCTTGCGCGGCTCCAGGATGACCATGTCCTCGCCGCGCAGCGTCAACAACGCCTCCCGCACCGGGGTGATACTGACTCCGAGGCCGGCGGCGACCTCCTCGAGCCTGATGCGGGCGCCGGGACGAAGCTCGCCGGACATGATCCGATTGCGCAGCGCTGATGCGACCTCTTCGGAGAGCATGTCCGTCTACCTCTCGCTTTATCGGGCTTCACCGTATCAAATATCAAAAACACGGGAGGTTGACGATGCGCCTGGCAACGACGCTGATGTATGCGGGAGATCCACGGGCGACCGCGGACGAGGTGGCCGGCTGGGAGCGGGCGGGACTCGACATCCTGTGGGTGGCGGAGGCGTACGGGTTCGACGCTCCCACGATCATGGGCTATCTGGCGGCGAAGACCGAGCGGGTGGAGATCGGCTCGGCGGTCCTGCCGATCTACTCGCGGACCCCGGCGCTGCTGGCGCAGACGGCGGCCGGGCTGGACGCGATGTCCGGCGGCCGGGCGATCCTGGGGCTGGGCGCGTCCGGCCCGCAGGTGGTGGAGGGCTGGCACGGGGTGCCCTACGACAAGCCGGTCGGCCGGACCCGGGAGATCATCGAGATCTGCCGTGCGGTGTGGCGGCGTGAGGTGATCGAACACGACGGTCTCTACCGGATGCCGCTGCCCGGCGGTCTCGGCAAGCCGCTGAAGATCCTCACCCGTCCGGTGCGCGACCGGATCCCGGTCTACGTGGCGTCACTGGGCGCGGCGAACGTACGGATGACCGCGGAGATCGCCGACGGCTGGCTGCCGTTCCTGTTCGTCCCGGAGCGCGCCGCCGGGGTGTGGGGCGAGGCGCTGGCCGAGGGCACGATGAAACGCGATGCCGGCCTGGCGCCGCTGGAGGTGGTGGCGGGCGGGCCGCTGGCGATCGGCGACGACGTGGCCGGCCTGCGTGATCTGGCCCGGCCGATCGTCGCGCTCTACGTCGGCGGGATGGGCGCCAGGGGCCGCAACTTCTATCACGACGTGGTCAGCCGGTACGGGTTCGAGGCCGCCGCCGACCGCATTCAGGAGCTGTACCTGTCCGGGCACAAGCAGGAGGCGGCGGCCGCGGTTCCCGACGAGTTGCTGGAGCTGACCAGCCTGATCGGCCCGGAGGCGTACGTCCGGGACCGGATCGCCGCGTACAAGGAGGCCGGAGTGACCGTGCTGAACGTGATCCCGTTCGGTGACCCGCTGCGCCAGATCGCCCGTGTGAAGGAGTTGATCAGCTGAGATGGGCCGTTTCGACCTGGTGAGACACATCGCCTCGCTCGACCCCGAGTCCGACCACCTGGAGATCTACCAGATCTCGTCGGGGCGGGAGTTCCCTTGGGACTACACCCGGGCGCTGGAGTTCGCGCTGTTCCGCACCTACTGCGTGCCGAGCATCTCGAAGCTGCTGGCGGCGACCGGCGAGTTCCGGGACAGACCGCAGCGACGGTACGACGACACGGCGCTGCTGATGGCGGAGATGGCGGCGCACGGTTACGACTCCGAGCGCGGCCGGGAGGCGCTGAGGGTGGTGAACCGGGCGCACGGCCGCTACGCGATCAGCAACGACGACATGCTCTACGTGCTGTCGACGTTCGTCTACGACCCGATCGACTGGATCACCCGCTACGGCTGGCGGCCGCTGCACTCCCACGAGAAGCTGGCGGCCTACTTCTACTACCGCGAGGTCGGCAAGCGGATGGGCATCAAGGACATCCCGGGCTCCTTCCCCGATTTCCGGAACTTCAAGGATTCGTACGAGCAGAAGCACTTCGTCTATTCGGACACCAACCGGGAGATCGGCGAGTACACGGTCGGCCTGTTCGCCGGCTGGTTCCCGGGGTTCGCCCGGCCCGCGGTGCGCCTGGGTGTGCGCGGGATGCTGGACGACCGGATGCTGCGGGCTTTCGGTTTCGAGCCGGCGCCGCCGTGGGTGGGCGCCCTGGCCGGGGCCGGTCTGCGGGCGCGGGCGGCGGCGTTGCGGTTCTTCCCGCCGCGCCGTGAGTCGGTGCTGGCCCGGCCGGGCAGCAATCGCACGTATCCCGGCTATCCGGACGGGTACCGGCCGTCCGATCTGGGCGCACCGCCCCCGCCGGACGATCTGCCGGCCGAGCTGCGCCGTCCATCACGTCAGGATCAGGGGAATATTGACATGGCCTGATGCATTGCTGACCTTCTATCCCTGGGGGTTTGCTGTGAGCACCATCTCCCCCAGATCCGGAGGTCGTTCATGAGACGACGGTCCTTCGCGGTGCTCGCCGCGGTCGCGATGTGCGCGACCGCGGCGATCAGCGCTTCCTCTCCCGCCACCGCCGAACCGGTGCCCGACCCGGCCGGCGAGTACGAGATCTACGACGTCCGCACGCTCGCCCAGCGCACCACGATCGCCCGGGTCGGCGCGGCGATCGAGGACATCGAGCACGGCGTCGCGACGGTGACCGCCACCGGCGCCGAGGTGTCCCGGCTCAAGCGGCTCGGTTTCACCGTCGAGCCGGTGCTGCGCACGCTCGACTTCCCGCCCGCCGACTCGGCCTACCACAACTACGCCGAGACGATCGCCGAGATCAACTCGGTGGTGGCCGCGTTCCCGGCGATCGCCAGCAAGCGGGTGCTCGGCACGTCGTACGAGGGCCGGCAGATCGTGGCCGTGAAGATCTCCGACAACGTCGGCACCGACGAGTCCGAGCCCGAGGTGCTGTTCGACGCCAACCACCACGCCCGCGAGCACATGACCGTGGAGCAGGCGCTCTACCTGCTCGGCCAGTTCACCCGGTCGTACGCCACCGACACCCGGGTGAAGAACATCGTGAACAGCCGGGAGATCTGGATCATCCCGATGGTCAACCCGGACGGTGTCGAGTACGACATCGCCACCGGCAGCTACCGGTCGTGGCGCAAGAACCGGCAGCCCAACAGCGGCTCCAGCTACGTCGGCACCGACCTGAACCGCAACTACGGCTACAACTGGGGCTGCTGCGGCGGCTCGTCCGGCAGCACGTCGTCGGCCACCTACCGCGGGCCGTCCGCGTTCTCGGCGCCGGAGACCCGGGTGATCCGGGACTTCGTCAACAGCCGGGTCGTCGGCGGGGTGCAGCAGATCAAGGCCGCGATCGACTTCCACTCCTACTCACAGTTGGTGCTGTGGCCGTACGGGCACACCACGGCGAACACCGCCACCGGCATGAACGCCGACCAGGCCAACACGTTCGCCACGCTGGGCCGGCAGATGGCGGCCACCAACGGCTACACCCCGCAGCAGTCCAGCGACCTCTACATCACCGACGGTGACTCGCTCGACTGGCTGTGGGGCGCGCACAAGATCTTCGCGTACACGTTCGAGCTGTACCCGGGCAGCGCCTCCGGCGGCGGCTTCTACCCGCCGGCCAGCGTGATCCCGACGCAGACCGCCCGCAACCGGGAGGCCGCGCTGATGCTGGCCGAGGCCGCGGACTGCCCGTACAAGGTGATCAACAAGCAGTCCACCTACTGTTAGCCGCGCTCGGTCCGGCGGCCCCGGTGGCCGCCGGACCGGCGTGCTTCTGCGTCGGCTCCGCCCACGGTATAAGCGAGCCGGGATGTTTATATTCATCATCGTCAATGAAAGGCTCGGGGCACCCCGGATCAGAGGAGAACCGAGATGCGCAGATGGCGAACCCTTCTGGCAATGCTGGCCGCGGTCGTCACCGCCGCCACCATGTCCCCCACCCCGGCGGCGGCTTCGGACCCCGTCACCCCGTACGTGGTCGGCGGCACCCGCGCCGCGCTGGGAGAGTTCCCGTGGATGGTCCGGCTCTCGATGGGCTGCGGCGGCGCGCTCTACAGCCCGACCCTGGTGCTCACCGCCGCCCACTGCGTCAGCCGTACCGGCGCCAACACGTCGATCACGGCCACCCTCGGCGTCGTCGACCTCCAGTCGGCAAGCCGCATCACCCGCCGGTCGAACTACGTGCACCGGGCGCCCGGCTACAACGGCAATGGTGACGACTGGGCGTTCATCCGCCTCGCCAGCCCGGTGACCGGGATCGCCACACTGCCGATCGTGACGTCCACCGCGTACGACAGCGGCACGTTCACCGTGGCCGGCTGGGGCGCGGCCCGGGAAGGCGGCGCCCAGCAGCGCTACCTGCTCAAGGCCAACGTGCCGTTCGTCAGCGACGCCACCTGCAACTCCTCCTCCATGTACGGCGGCGAGGTGATCGCCGCCGAGGAGATCTGCGCCGGCTACACCTCCGGCGGCGTCGACACCTGCCAGGGTGACTCCGGCGGCCCGATGTTCCGCCAGGGCGCGTCCGGTTGGGTCCAGGTCGGCATCGTCAGCTGGGGCGACGGCTGCGCCCGCCCGAACAAGCCGGGCGTCTACACCCAGGTCAGCTACTTCTCCGCCGCGATCCGCTCCGCCGCCGCCAGCCTCGGCGGCTGACCGGCCCGCACCGTCGCCACACCCCGGGCGCCCGCCGATCACGCGGTGGGCGCCCGGGTGTTTGCTGTGGGGGTGACGATCAAACCAACCCGCACGCTGGAACGGGACCGGCTCGCGGAGCGTGTCCTCAATCTGTTCGCCACACAGAACATCTGTGTGCTGGCGACAAGCGACCCGGACGGGGCGCCGCACGCCACGCCGGTCCGCTACTTCGCACGGGAGTTCACGCTGATCTTCACGTCGCTCGGCACGTCACCGAAGATCCGGAATCTGCGGGCCGACCCGCGGGTCTCGGCCGGGATCTTCGCGCCGCTCACCGGGCCGGAGAGCAGCCGCGGGGCACAGATCTTCGGGACCGCGCGGGTGCTGGCCCCCGGCGAGCCGGGCTTCGGCGAGCACTGGGCGGTCGTCGGCCCCCGGATCGACGACGCCGAACGCGCCACCTTCCTCAACGATCCGGGGCGCTGCGTGCTCGGTGTGATCAGCGCCGACCGGATCGTCTACACCGACCACTGGATCAAACGGGACGGGTACGCGCCGCGTCAGACTCTGACTCTCGGCTGAGAAAGCCCTCCGCCCCGGCGGTGACGCCGGCACGGACGGCGACGCCGGCCGGATCGTCCGGGAACAGATGGTGGTGCTCCACGCCCGCGCCGAGCGTGCTGCCGGTGGCGCCCGGGATCAGGCCCAGGTAGCGCGGCGCGATCCGCTCGGGCGGGGTGATGGCATCAGCGGCCGCCGGTGCCGTGCGACAGCAGCACCACCCGGGCCGGGGCGGCGGAGTCCGGCTCCCACAGGTGGATCCGCACCGGCCGGGGCCGTCGCGCATCTTCGAAGGACGGACGGCTCCGGTCGATGGACTCGATGATCCGTGGCATGGGCACGCCCGGACGTTACCGCAACTCGTCGCGCACCCGCATGAGCGCGAAACCGAGCAGATTCAGCCCCCGCCAGCGGTGCGGGTCGGACGCCGCCTCGTCGTCACGGGACAGGCCGATGCCCCAGATCCGGTCCAGCGGGCTCGCCTCGACCAGCACCCGGTCGCCGGTGTTCAGCAGATAGGCGCGCAGGGCCGGGTCGCCGCCGAACTTCGCCAGGTTGCCTGCCACCACGATCGGGACCCGGTGCTCGTCCCACGTCCTCTGATCGAATCCGGCCACCCGGCCGCCCAGCTTCTTCGCCTCGTGCGGATGCCCGGCGGTCAGGATCCTTCCCGCCATGACGTCATCGCCGAACAGGACGGCCTTGCGCCACATCATGTAGTGCTCGGCGGTCGCGAACGTGACACCGTCGACGGTGAACTCCGACGGGAACCACTGGCTCAGGCACCCGGCGCCGGCGCTGCCGTCACGCTCGGGCTGATGCCCCCAGAAGAACAGGTACCGCACCCGCTCCCCCGCCTTCCGGGCGGAGATCAGGTCGGCGGTGCTGCGGATCGATCCGGACATGCCCGGTAGTCTGCCCGGCCCGCCCGCGACGGCCCACCCCTTTTCGGCCCACGGGACGCCGTGGTGGAATGCCGGGCATGAGCCGGTCCCTGCGCTGGCGCTTCGCGTCGGTCTTCATCGGGTTGTCCGGCCTGTTGCTGGGCGCGAGCGTGCTGGGCGCCTGGGCCGGCTGGGCCCACCTCAGTCCGGCCATCCGCGCCGTCACCGTCTTCATGTGCCTTCTCTTCGCCGCGTGCGTGTGGCTCAGCATCTCCATCGCGGTCGTCGACTGGGACGTCGACTTCCCGTGGGGGCGGGCCGGCTTCCTGCTGCTGTTGCTCGTACTGGGCTGCGGGGTCGGCTGGGCACGCTCGGTGCTGACGTGAAACGGGTGCTCACACCCGTACCACCGGAGATCAACCGCTGAAGCGTGCGCTGCGCGCCATGGTGCGGTAGGCGGCGAGCGCGGCGGAGTCCGTGTCGAAGCGGAAGTTGTAGTCGGTGCCCTCCTGGATGTCGGTGTCGAACCAGACCACGGCGCCGACCGCCGGGTTGTCCTCCACCCAGGAGTGCAACTTCTTGATCCACTTGGCTTTGCCCTGCACAGCGGCCGTCTCGGCCAGGATGATCGGCTTCTTGCCGCCGAACCGGTCGGTCACCGGATTGAACAGCGTCGACGGCGTCTCGTTGTAGAAGTTGTAGCCGGAGATGCCGACCCAGTCGACGTAGGCGTCACCGGGGTAGTACTTCTGCACCTGGTTCCAGGAGGCGCTGGGCGAGGAGTTCCAGTTGGGGCTCCACACCCAGGCCACGTTGTCGGCGCCCTGCTCGCCGAAGATCCGGTGCAGGCGGCGCCACGCCTTGATGTAGTCCGCGGCGTTCCGACCGTTCGGCGCGCCGCCCCACTCGAACCAATCGCCGTTCATCTCCCAGCCCCAGCGCAGCATGATCGGGCGTCTCATGCCCTTGAGCTTGCGGGCCACCGAGCGGATGTTGCCGTCCGAGCTGCCGTTGAGGATGCCGGCGTAGGGGGCGCCGTGCCAGGACACCATCAGCACGCTGCTGCGGGCGATCTCCGGCTCGGAGGTGGGCACGTAGCCGTCCCACGGGTAGAAACGGTTGACGATGCGCTGCTCACGGCCCAGTTGCCGGCGGCGCAGGGCGAGGCTCTGCTTGAGGCTCTTGCCGCCGAGCGCCAGGTAGGAACCGAGCATCACCTTGCCGGCCGGGGCGGGCACGGCGCCGCCGCGACCGGAGGCCGCCGCGGCTTCGGTGGTGGCCGACGGCGTGGGCGAACTGGAGGAGGTGGCACTGGCCGCCGAGCCGACACCGGCGCTCGTGCTGGGTGACGCGGGCACCGAGGCGGGCGCGGCCGCCGACGACGGCGGGGGCGCCGCCGGAGCGCTTCCCCCGGCCCGCGTGAGCGGCGTCTCCGGCGCGCTCGCCGTGCCGCAGCCCGCGGCGCCGGTGAGTGCCAGCAGGGTCAGCAGTTGGCGGCGCTTCATCACGCGGCCGTTGCCAGGCTCCAAAACGACATCCACCCCCGAAGAGACGACCGGCGAGATCCGCATCATCATGCCCTACCGCCGGGAAACGCGTCTCATCTGAACAGCTTGGTGGCCTGGACCACAGCCGCCTAGCACTCCGTGGGGCCGCCCGCTCGGCGTTTACCTGAAGGACTTCACAACTCCGGCCGAACGTCTCTCCCCCGAGATTTCGCCGGAAGGCCGCGGGCTACGGGCGTAGTTTTTTGCCGAGTGCCGGACCGCTGTTCAAGCGGCCGGCGACAAACGGGGGAGAGTACTCATGAAACTTCGCAAGAGCTGTGTTCTGGCCGCCGGCGCGCTCGTCATGGCGACCATGGGCACGACACTCACCGGCGCGCCCGCGACGGCCGCGCCGGAGTCCGCGACGATCACCGTCAACGCCGTGATCCCGCCGCCGGATGATGACGACGATTACAACGTCCGGGATCGGGACCGCGACCGGGACCGCTACGACGACCGCTACCGGGGTTTCGGTGAGCGGCGGGCCTTCCGGATGGGCTTCGACCGTGGCTTCGAGGACGGCTTCCACCGGGCCAAGCGGTTCTGCCGCAAGATGAACGCCCACAGCTTGCGGTACGGGGGCGACTACCAGAACGCCTACGAACGTGGCTACGAGCGTGGCTACAACTCCGGCTTCGCCCGGGGCTGGCGGATCTTCTGCGACTGAGTGCTTTTGACGTCACCGGCCGGAACAACACTGTTCCGGCCGGTGCCGTTCATCCGCCGTAGAGCGCGCCGATCTCGCCGGCGTAGCGTTCCTGGATCACCCGGCGGCGCAGCTTCAGCGTCGGGGTGAGCTCCCCGGTCTCCGGGCTCCACGGACGCGACAGGATCCGGAAGGTCTTGACCTGCTCCGGACGGGACAGCTTGGCGTTGGCGACGGCCACGGCCGCCTCGATCTCGGCGATCAGCACCGGATCGTCCGCCAGCTTCTCGACGGCGCTGGACGGCAGGCCCTTCGACCGTGCCCAGAGCGGGGCGATCTCCTCGTCCAGGACGATCAGCGCGGTCACGTACGGCCGCCGGTCGCCCACCGCGACCGCCTGCGCGATGAGCGGATGTGCCCGCAGCAGGTTCTCGATCTGCGCGGGTGAGATGTTCTTCCCGCTCGAGTTGATGATCAACTCCTTCTTGCGGTCGGTGATGGTGAGGAAGCCGTCGTCGTCGAGGACGCCCACGTCACCGGTGGCCAGCCAGCCGTCGGCGTCGGTGATCGGCTCGATGCCCCCGTCGGCGCGCAGGTAGCCGGCGCAGACCAGCGGCCCCCGGACCAGGATCTCGCCGTCCTCGGCGAGCCGGATCTCCATGCCGCCGTTGGGCCGCCCGACCGATCCGGTGCGGAAGTGCTCCGGCGTGTTGATCGTCGCCGTGCCGGTGGTCTCGGTCATGCCCCACACCTCCAGCACCTCGATCCCGATGCTGGCCAGGTAGTCGAGCACCTCGACCGGGATCGGCGCGGCCCCGCTGCCGGCCCACAGCATGTTGTCCATGCCGAGTTTGGCGCGCAGCGGCTTGAGCACCTGGGCGTCGAGGGTGGCGTGTTTGGCGGCCAGCTCCTGCGGCACCGGCTGTTCGGCCCCGCGTAGCCGGTGAACCTGCAGCGCCACCTCACGTGCCATGTCGACGGCCGCCTTGATCTGCGGTTCGGCGGCGGCGAGCTGCCCCTGGACGCCGGCGACCATCTTCTCCCAGATCCGGGGAACGCCGAAGAACGACACCGGCCGGATCTTGACCAGCCCGGCGAGCAACTGGGCCGGGTCGGAGCAGATGGTGACGTGCCCGGCCCGGTAGATCGGGTTGTAGACGCCGAGAACGCGCTCGGCGATGTGCGCGAGCGGCAGGTACGCCAGCGACTCGGCGTGGTCGGGCGTATCGATGGTGTGCTGCATGACCACGGACTGGTAGATGACGTTGTGGTGGGTGAGCACCACGCCCTTGGGGTCGCCGGTGGTGCCGGAGGTGTAGAGCATGGTGACCGGCTGGTCCGGCCGCACCTCCCGCCACGCCTTCTCGAACGCGGCCGGGTCGGCCTGGTGTGCGGCGGAGCCGCGGACGGCGACCTGGCGCAGCGAGACGACCCGGCCGGTGTCGTCGTCGCCCTCGGTGTCGACCACCACGACCCGGCGGATCTCCGGCAGGTCGTCGAGGATCGGCTTCCAGCGCTCCAGCGCCGCCTGGTTCTCCAGGACGACGATCTCGGCACGGCTGTGCCGGGCCAGGTAGCGCAACTGGTCGGTGGCGAGGGTGGCGTAGACGGTCGACGGGACCGCGCCCAGGTGGGCGGCGGCCAGGTCGACGATCCAGTGTTCGGGCCGGCTGGACATCATGATCAGCATCCGGTCGCCGGAGCGCAGCCCCAGGTCGGCGAGGCCGCGGGAGACCACGGTGATCTCGTCGCGCAGTTGCCGCCAGGTCAGCGTCTCTGGTGAGCCGAGCGCGCTGAGCGCCGGCAGGTCGGGGTGTTCGGTGGCGTTGCGGTGCAGCAGTGCGGGAATGGTCAGATCGCGGGCGATGTCGGCGCACCGCTGAGCAAGGGCGGGATCCATGAGCTGCCTCCTGGAGAGCCGAAGACGGACGGCTATGGCGCGACTGTAAACGCGCACTAACTTCCTGGGAAGGCAAGAAGCGAATCCAGCCTAACTTTTTCGCCGCCGATCAGGCACGCAGCACCGTCAGGGCGAGCCGGACGAGGTGCCGGTCCATGCCCGAACGACGATCGAAACGAACCAGCCGGCTCAGGTCGGTGACCAGGTTGAGAGCCGCGTGGACCAGCACCCGGGCCTCCGGGACGGGCAGCCCGGGACGCAGCCGGCCGAGCAGCCTGACCCACTCCTCGACATGCAGCCGCTGCACCTTGCGCAGCTCATGACGGTCGGCCTCGGGCAGATTGTTGTTCTCCGCCAGGTAGACCGACACCAGCGCGCTGCGCTCGAAGGTCAGCTCCACGTAGGACTCCGCCATCCGCCGCAGCGCGTCCTCGTCGCCGGTCGCGCCGGCCAGGGCCGCGGCGGTGGACTCGGCCACCCGCTCCGAGGCCCGGTAGAAGGCCGCGGCCAGGATGTCAGCTTTGCCAGGGAAGTAACGATAGACGCTTGACGCGTTGATGCCCGCGGCCCGGCCGATGTCCTCGACACCGACCGCGTGGTAGCCGTACCGATGAAAGAGCTTGACCGACTCGGTCAGCAGGATCTCCCGGCGCGCGGTGACACCCAGCGCCGGCTCCGGCTCCGGGTACTCGGTCGTGGGCGCCGCCGGCGTCGCCGGCTCGTCACGCAGCACCGCCCAGGCCACGCGGCGCAGGACCGCCTCGCCCCGGCCACGCGCGATCGCCGCCCGGTGCGTGCCCACACTGCCGAACACGCTGAGAGCGGCACGGACCATGGCGGCCGCGTCACGGCCGGAGATCTCCGGCCGCAATTCCCGCAACGGTACGGCCAGACGACCCGCCAGCACCCCCAACTCCACCATGAACTCGTCCCGGTGCTCGGGCGTCAGATACCGCCACTCCCACTGGTAGAGCCCCGCCACCTTGCGGTGCTCGACGGCGAGCCGGGCCAGCACCGCCAGCAACTGGTCGAGCCGCCGCTCGGGATCGGGGCCGTCGGGCAGGTCGGTGGCGGCCAGCACGGTGTCGGCGAGCTGACGGGTGGCGTGCACGAGCATCGCGTACTTGTTCGGAAAATGGCGGTAGATGGCCGGGCCGCTGATCCCGACCACGGTGGCGATCTCGTCCAGGCTCACCCCGTGGTAGCCCCGGTCGCAGAACATCTCCGCAGCGGCCAGGGCGAGCTGCGTCTTACGGTTCTTCGGCCGCTTGCGGACCTCGGCTGGGGCCGGCTCGCCGGCCGCGGCGATGCTCATGATGAACAGCCTAACGGTGATCTGTGGTTCGCCCGACGTTCGTCGCCATATCCTTGACACCTAGCGGAAACATCGGCAAAAGTTAGCCGCAATTCGCATCCAGGGGAGCAGTCGATGACGACCGAGGCCTATCTGTACGACGCCGTGCGCACACCGCGCGGCCGGGGGAAGAAGACCGGATCCCTGCACGGGGTGAAACCCGTCTCGCTGGTGGTGGGACTGATCGGCGAGCTGCGGCGACGCTACCCGGAGGTGGACCCGGCCGACATCGAGGACGTGGTCCTCGGCGTGGTGTCCCCGCTCGGCGACCAGGGCGCCGACATCGCCAAGACCGCGGCACTCGCCGCCGGGCTGCCCTACGAGTCGGCGGGCGTCCAGCTCAACCGCTTCTGCGGCTCCGGCCTGGAGGCGGTCAACATCGCCGCCCAGAAGATCCGCTCCGGCTGGGAGGACCTGGTCCTCGCCGGCGGTGTCGAGTCGATGTCCCGGGTGCCGATGGGCTCCGACGGCGGCGCCTGGGCGATGGACCCGGACACCGCGCTGAACACCGACTTCATCCCGCAGGGCATCAGCGCCGACCTGATCGCCACGATGGACGGATACAGCCGTGAGGACGTCGACGCGTTCGCCGTCGGCTCCCAGCAGAAAGCGGCGAAGGCCTGGCAGAACGGCTACTTCGACCGCTCCGTCGTCGCAGTCCACGACCGCAACGGCCTGCTGGTCCTCGACCGCGACGAGCACATCCGCGCGGACAGCACGGTGGAGAGCCTCGGCAAACTGCCCGCCTCCTTCGCCACCATCGGCGACCAGGGCGGCTTCGACGCCGTGGCGCTGCAGAAATACCACTGGGTCGAGAAGATCAACCACGTGCACAGCCCGGGCAACTCGTCCGGCATCGTGGACGGCGCGGCACTGGTCATGATCGGCTCCGAGCGGGCCGGCCAGCGCGCCGGGCTCACCCCGCGCGCCCGGATCGTGTCCGCCGCGCTCAGCGGCGCCGACCCGACCATCATGCTCACCGGCCCCGCACCCGCCGCCCGCAAGGCCCTGGCCAAAGCCGGGCTCACCGTCGACGACCTCGACCTCGTCGAGATCAACGAGGCGTTCGCGGCCGTCGTCCTGCACTTCATCGACGACATGAAACTCGACCCGGAGAAGGTCAACGTCAACGGCGGCGCGATCGCCATGGGCCACCCGCTGGGCGCCACCGGCGCCATGATCCTCGGCACCCTCGTCGACGAGCTGGAGCGGCGCGGTGGGCGGTACGGCCTGGCCACGCTCTGCATCGGCGGCGGCATGGGCATCGCCACCATCGTCGAACGGCTCTGAGGGGAAAACCGACAGTGACTGACACCATTCGCTACGACCGCGGTGACGACGGCATCGTCGTGCTCACCCTCGACGACCCGCGCCGCGGCGCCAACACCATGAACGACGCGTACGTCGCCAGCATGGAGGCCACCGTCTCCCGCCTGGAAGCCGAACGCGACCAGATCACCGGCGTCATCATCACCTCGGCAAAGAACTCCTGGTTCGCCGGCGGCGACCTGGACCAGCTCGGCTCCGTGCCGGCCGACCGCGGGCAGGACGTGTTCGACCTGTCCACCAAGGTCAAAGGCCAGCTGCGGCGACTCGAGACGCTCGGCAAACCGGTCGTCGCGGCCATCAACGGCTCGGCGCTCGGCGGCGGGCTGGAACTGGCGCTGTCCTGCCACCGGCGGATCGCACTGAACAACCCGAAGACCGAGATCGGCCTGCCCGAGGTCACCCTCGGACTGCTTCCGGCCGGGGGCGGCGTCGTCCGTACCGTCCGGTTGCTCGGTCTTGTGAACGCTCTGACCCAGGTGCTTCTGCAGGGCACCCGGCACCGCATCGCCGCCGCTCACAAACTGGGCCTCGTCGACGAGGTGGTGGAGACGCCCGAACAGCTGATCGCCTCGGCCCGCGAGTGGATCGCCGCCAACCCGGCCGCCGCTCAGCCGTGGGACACCAAGGGCTACAAGATCCCCGGCGGCACCCCGTCCACCCCGGCGCTCGCCGCCATGCTGCCGGCCTTCCCGGCAAACCTGCGCAAGCAGCTCAAAGGCGCGTTCTATCCGGCGCCGCGCAACATCCTGTCCGCCGCCGTCGAGGGCGCACAGGTCGATGTGGACACCGCGTTCGTCATCGAGACCCGCTACTTCGTCGAGCTGGTCACCGGGCCGGTCGCCAAGAACATGATCAAGGCGTTCTTCTTCGACCTGAACGAGGTCAGCCAGCGCGACATCGGCGAAGTACCGCCGATCACCAAGGTGGCCGTGCTCGGCGCCGGCATGATGGGCGCCGCCATCGCGTACGTCTGCGCCCGCGCCAGCCTGCCGGTCGTGCTGCGCGACGTGTCCCTCGACGGCGCCGTCCGCGGCAAGGGCTACTCGGAGAAGATCGTCGCCAAGGACATCGGCCGCGGCCGGATCACCGAGGACAAGGGCCGCGCCCTGCTCGACCTGATCACCGCCACCGACCAGGTGGCCGACCTGGCCGGCGCCGACCTGGTGATCGAGGCCGTCTTCGAGGACCCGGCGCTCAAGCACAAGGTGTTCGCCGAGATCGAGGGCATCGTGGCGCCCGACGCGCTGCTCTGCTCCAACACGTCGACGCTGCCGATCACCGCGCTCGCCGAAGGCGTCCAGCGACAGGCCGACTTCATCGGCCTGCACTTCTTCTCCCCCGTCGACAAGATGCCCCTGGTCGAGGTGATCAAGGGCGAGAAGACCAGCGACCTGACCGTACGCCGTGCGCTCGACGTGGTCCGCAAGCTGCGCAAGACGCCGATCGTGGTCAACGACAGCCGCGGCTTCTTCACCAGCCGGGTGATCGGCACCTTCACCAACGAGGGCATCGCGATGCTCGCCGAGGGTGTCGCGCCGGCCAGCATCGAACAGGCCAGCAGCCAGGCCGGCTACCCGGCCCCGGTGCTGCAGCTGATGGACGAGCTGACCCTCACCCTCCCCCGCAAGATCCGCAACGAGTACCGGGCGGCCGCCGAAGCCGCCGGACAGCAGTGGGAGGCGCACCCCGCCGACCAGGTCATCGACCGGATGATCGACGAGTTCGGGCGGCCCGGCCGCTCCGGCGGTGCCGGCTTCTACGAGTACGCCGACGGCAAACGAACCGGGCTGTGGCCGGGACTGTCCGCCTTCGCCAAGCCCGACGTGAACGTGCCGTTCGAAGACCTCAAGGAGCGGATGCTCTTCATCGAGGCGATCGAGACGGTCAAATGCCTCGACGAAGGGGTGCTGCTGTCGGTCGCCGAAGCCAACATCGGCTCCATCTTCGGCATCGGCTACCCCGGATGGACCGGCGGTGTGCTGCAGTACATCAACCAGTACGAGGGCGGATTGCCGGGGTTCGTCGCCCGGGCCCGGCAGTTGGCCGAGCGTTATGGTGACCGGTTCAGCCCGCCGGCGCTACTGCTCGCCAAAGCGGACGCGGGAGAGATCTTCGCCTGATCGGGGTTCGGCTCGCCCTCTGGGCGGGCCGCGGCCCTATCCGTTGATCGGCTTTCGGCCCGCCCCCGACATGGGGGCGGGCCCCGGTCATGTCCGCTCACCGGATTCGGGCCCGCCCCGGTCGAAGGGTGAGCCTCAGCCGTACCCGTCGACCGGCTCTTCGGCCCGCTCCCGGCAAGAGGGCAGGCCCCGGCCATGTCCGCTCACCGGATTCGCGCCCGCCCCGGTCGAAGGGTGAGCCTCAGCCGTACCCGTCGACCGGCTCTTCGGCCCGCCCCGACAAGAGGGCAGGCCCCGGCCATGCCCACTCACCGGCTTCGCGCCCGCCCCGATCGAAGGGCGAGCCTCAGCCGTACCCGTCGACCGGCTTCTCGGCCCGCCCCCGACATGGGGGCGGGCCTCGGTCACATCCGTCACTCGACGGCCGCCGGTCGGACACCCGGCCGATGCATGAACCATGATCTCCGGGTTACCGTCCATGCCGGAGGTTGATCATGAGTGAGGACGAGGAGTTACCGGGCGAGCCGTGGGCGCCCGCGGTCGAGGCGCTGCTGCGGCACCTGGAGGACACCGGCTTCGACGGCGCACCCCCCGTCGAGGAGCAGACCCTCCGGGGAGTACGGACCGGCACGGTACTCCCCTGGCCCGAGTGGACCCGCCAGGACGACACCCTCTGGCAGGTAGCTCAGTGGCTGCGCGAATACCACGAGGCCGTCACCGACTTCGTCCCGCCAGAAGACGCCAAATGGCGCAAAGGCGGCGCCTGGGAGCCCGGACTCGTCATCGGCCACAACGATGCCGCCCCCTACAACGCCACCCGCTCCGGGCAGCGACTCACCGGCTTCGTCGGCTGGGACTTCGCCGGCCCCGTCACCCGCGACGCCGATCTTGCCTTCACCGCCTTCGCCTGGGTGCCGCTCAACGCCCGCGACGTCGCCTTCGCCGAAGGTTGGACCGCCTTCTCCGACCGGCCGCGCCGACTACGGCTGCTTCTCGACGCATACGGCTGGCGCGGCACCGCCGCCGACATGATCCGCGAAGTCCGCGACCGCATCAGCGCCGCCATCCACGACATCCGCCGCCTCGCCGGCGCCGGCGACCACGACTGCCGCGAACTGGTCCACTCCGGATTCGACCAGCGGCTCGCCATGGCTGTGAAGGAACTGGCCACCTTCCCGGGATGACCCGGCAAACCCTCCCGGTGAACAACCGCCTCCCCGAACACCATCGACAGCATCGGCATCCCGGCCGGAGCATTGGCCGACCCGCTCCGGCCGGGATGCCGCTTCCCGCGGCCTGGGTCGCAATCAAACGGCCGTCCACGGCCGATGGCGAGTCTCAACCGGCCACCGACAACGCCTTCGGGCGACACCCGCGCAAGCCTCCAAGCGACACCCGCCCAAGTCCCCAGGCGACACCCGCGCAAGCCTCCAAGCGACACCCGCCCAAGTCCCCAGGCGACACCCGCGCAAGCCTCCAAGCGACACCCGCCCAAGTCCCCAGGCG